>JBCDCF010000257.1:0-5653 GCA_039182345.1 Pseudomonadota bacterium | reverse complement strand
GCACACCGTCCCCACAGGCGTCGGCGCCGCCGCGTTGTTGACGAGGATGGTGGGGGGCCCGAGCCGTGCACCCATCTCCTCCACCGTGCGCGCCACAGCCTCCTCGTCGGTGATGTCGCACACGAATGGGTGACCCGCACTCGGACCGTCAAAGGCAAGGTCCAGGGAGGCGACACGCGCCCCTTCCGCCTCAAATCGCGTGGCGATGGCGCGGCCAATGTCCCCCGCTGCGCCCGTGACGACGGCGGTACGACCGGCAAGGCGCTCTTGCAGGCTCATGTCCCATCCTCCCGTTCGCTGGGCGAGGTGCTCGCCGATGCGGAAAACCCGCCGACGTCGGTGCCGGAGGACACATCGTAGGCGCCTTCGCGGGGCATGTCGGCCCACACACGGAAGCGCGCCGAGGGGGTGACCTCACCGGCCGTCATCACATCGTGCCAGGCGGTGCAGGCGTCCAGAAACGCGTTCACGCCGCAGGGCCAGATCACGTAGCTGAGCGCCTCCACCATCTTGTCCTCAGCAATGCCTGCGCGATAGGCGGCGCGCACATGGTGGGCAACTCCTTCGGCGGAGTGGCGGGCCGCTTGGGCAGCCAGCATGCACAGTTCGGCAGTGTCGGGCGGCACATCCTCCCCACGCAGTCGGGCGAGCGCTTCGCCATAGGCCGCAGCGGGGTCGAGGGCGGGGACATAGTCGTGCCAATGGGTGCGGGCAAAGGTCAGCGCATCGCCAAGGGCGGCGGCGCCGGCCATGGCGATGATGGTGTGGGCCGCAGCTTCCGTCCCGCCAGCATCGCGGTAGAGTTTGAGGTGGTGGGTGCCGATCCCCTCACGCGCCACCACCAAAATGGCCAGCCACACGCTCTCACGCTGAAGCGGTGTGAGGTGGCGTGGGCGCACGGTCAGCGCCTCATACATTTGCATGTAGGCGGCGTGGAGGTCAGGAGCGGAGGCGGCAAGGGCGCCATGGTGGGCCAGGAGAAAGCCCCGGCCTTTGCGCAGCGCCTCCAGGCGGTCGCGCAGATCTTCAGGGGCCGGTGGCGGGGCGGATGGCGGGCGATCCTCACTCATCCGCCGAACCCGTCCTGGCCCGACAGCGCCGCCCAGGCACGAAACGCCTCGGACGCTGGAACCTCGCCGGCCACAATCATCTCCCGCCACACCTTCGCGGCCTCCACGAAGTAGGGGACGCTGGCGGGAAACATTGTGAGCGACAGGGCCTCTGCAAGGTCCGTCTCAGGCACCTTGGCGGCGTAGGCGGCGCGGATGGCGAATGCGAGGCCCGTCCACTCACCGTTCGCCGCCTGGACGGCCGCGGCGGCAAGGTGGACAAGGCGGCTGTCCGCCCCCTCTCCGGCCCCTGCCAGGGCCGCGCGCCAGGAGGCCTCCACGTCAATCTCAGGCAGGTGAGAGGCCCAGTGCGTGTCCACGAAGCGGTAGGCGCGAAAGCCGCACACAAGGGCGACGATGGCAAGGATGGCGCGCACTTCATCGTCCGTCCCGCCGGCGGTGCGGAACTTGGCGATGTGGTGGGTGGCGATGGCCTCGTCCGTCGCAATCAAGATCGCAAGCCAGACAAACTCGCGGTCGTGGTGGGAAAGGACGCGGTCATCCAACGCAAGGGCCGTGTAGGCCGCATCGTAAGCGTCCAGAAGCTTTGGCGCGGTAAGGGCCATCAGGCCGTGATGGGGCAGAAGATAACCCCGCTTGTGGCGCACGGCCGACAGGCGGTTGGACAGATCCTCAGGCGACATGGGCGGCCTCCGGGAGGTTGGCGCGGGACAGGAAGTGTGCCGCGCGCGCGCCGATCATCATGGACGGGGCGTGGGTGTTGCAGGACGGCATTGTGGGCATGACGGAGGCGTCCGCCACCATCAGCCCCTCGACGCCGTGGACGTTGAGCGTGCCGTCCACCACCGCCAGAGGATCGTTGCCCATGCGACAGGTGCCCACGGGGTGGAACACGGTGTCGGCCTTTTGGCGCAAGAAGGCGTCAAGGTCGGCCTCGCTGGTAGCGGTGGCGCCTGGGGCAAGCTCCTCGCCACGGTAAGGGTCGAAGGCCGGTTGGGAGAAGATGTCCCGCAGCAGCCGCACGCCAGCCTTGAGGGCCACACGATCGGCCTCGGCCCACAGGTAGTTGGGGCTGATCTTCGGCGGATCGGCCGGGTCGGCGGAGCGCAGGCTGATGGCACCCACGCTGTGCGGGCGCAGTTGGTAGACATTGGCGAAGAACCCGTGCTGCGCCTTCCCGCCGGAGAAGGGGTGACGCAGGAGCGCGGTGGAAAGGCCCGGCAGGAAGTGGGACTGAAGGTCGGGCCCGTCCAACGAAGGGTCTGAGCGCATAAACGCCCCCACCTCCAACGGAAAGCGCGCCGCAGGCCCCGTCCCTGTGGCAAGGGCCTGGGTGAGGGCGACGGCCGCCCTGTCCGCCCGCAGGATGCGCTGCAGGGTGATGGGCACGCGCGAAGCATACTCCACCCGCACCAACAGGTGGTCCTGAAGGTTCTGGCCAACGCCTGGAAGGTCCACCGTGATGGGAATGCCGTGGGCGGCGAGGTCATCCGCCGGGCCGATGCCTGACACCATGAGAAGGTGTGGCGACATCACCGTCCCCGCACACAGGACCACCGTGCCGGCGCGCACCTCAACATCCTCGCCGCCGTACCGCACCTGAAGGCCGACGGCACGGCCTTTGTGGAACAGGATGCGCCTTGCGTGCGCGCGGGTGAGGACGGTGAGGTTTGCGCGGCCCTTCACCGGGGAGAGGTAGGCGCTTGCGGCACTGACCCGCCTGCCGCCCTCAATGGTGAAGTCATAGCGGCCTGCCCCTTCGGGGTGGGAGCCGTTGAAGTCCGCCGTTCCGGAGTGCCCTGCCTGTTCGGCCGCGGCGAGGAAGACCTCAGACAACGGGTGAAGGTCGGGGGGGCGGGTGATGGGCTGGGGACCATCGCCGCCGTGGTGCGCGCTCTCACCGTGATGGTGGCGCTCGATGGAGCGGAAGGTGGCAAGCACCTTCTCCCACGTCCACTCAGGCAGGCCGTGTTGGGCCCAACCGTCATAGTCGGCGGCAACGCCGCGGGTCCACACCATGCCGTTGATGGCCGACGAACCGCCCACCACCTTGCCCCTCGGCCAGGCCAGCACGCGGCCATTGAGGTGCGGCTCAGGCTCGGTGCGAAAGCACCAGTTGGCATAGCGGCCGCGCAGGAGCACCCCCGTCATCAAAGGCACCCGCAAAAGGGGGTTCCAGGCTCCGCCACCGGCCTCCACCAGCGCGATCCGTTGGCCTGACGTCCTCGCCAAAGTGCCTGCCAGAACGGCCCCTGAGGAGCCCGATCCGACAACGGCAATGTCAGCCTCGAAGCGTTTCATCAGCGGGCGTCGAGACCCCGTGCGGCGGCGTTGGCATCGTGCATGGCTTCAAACAAGGTGCGCGGGGCAAGCGCATCGCCGATGACGTGAACGGCAAGGCCCCTGTCCTCCAACGCCGACTGCAAGGCGTGGGCGCCGGTGCCACGGCCCACATGAATCAGCCGGTCGAACGGGCCATAGCGCATCGTTTCGCCGGTATACTTGTGGCGGCAGACGAGCCCGTCGGCCTCGCGCGACACGGCGATGAGACCTGGGCGGAGAGCGACACCCAGCGCTGCCAGGCGCTCAAGGGCGGTCATACGGCTATAGATGGTTACGTCCCACAAAGGTCCGTCCGGGCGGCTGATGACGGTTACCTCAGCGCCTTCGTGGACAAGTGTCTCGGCTGCCGTAAGGCTTGCCCAGGAGCCGGCATCGTCCACAAGGACCACCGTTGCGCCGTCCCAGATCGTACGCGGTTCGGCAAGGGCGGCATCCACCGTGGTCATGTCGCCGAACGGCAGGGGGTCGGCAACAGCGCCAACGGCAAGGATGACAGCGTCGGCACCAAAGGCGGCAATGGTGTCCGGCGTTGCGTCAACGCCCGTTTCAACCGTTGCGCCGGACGCTTGGAGCTGGCCGAGAAGGTATGCGCGCATGGTGTGAAGGTCGCCCCGGCCGTGGCCTGTGCCCGCCACACCAAGCCTGCCGCCAAGGGTGGCAGAACGCTCCCACACGGTGACGGCGTGGCCGGCAAGGGCGGCAACACGGGCCGCCTCCATGCCCGCAGGACCGCCGCCCACCACAAGCACGCGTTGGGGCGCTGATGAGATGGGCGGCTCCTCCGGCCAGGCTTCTTCCTTGCCGACGCGCGGGTTCATCATGCAGGCGATGGGACGGTGAAGAGCGATCTGGCCGATGCAGTAATTGTTGGCCACACAGGGGCGGACATCGCCCGCGCGGCCCGCCTTGGTCTTGGCGATCAGTGAGGGGTCGGCCATGTGGGCGCGGTTCATGCCCACCATCTGGATGGCGCCTGTGGCAAGCGCCCTTTGCGCATCGGTGAGGGTGCGATAGCGGTTGGCGGTGAATAAAGGCACCTCGCCGATCACCGCACGCAGCTCTTGCGTCAGATCGAGATAGGGGTGAGCCGGCGCACTCATGTCGGCGACATGGTGACCGATGCTCGGCCACTGATAGGCCGCCACCGATGCGTTGACGAAAGCAACCCCCGGCACGCCAACGGCACGCGCGGCAAGGGTGCGATGCTCGTGCGGCGGCACGCCATCATCCATCAGATCGTCCACACTCATGCGCACGCCCACGAGCACCGTGTCGCCGACCGCCTCGGTCACGGCCCTAAGAACTTCGAGCGGGTAGCGCATGCGGTTGTCGAGGCTGCCGCCATAGGCGTCATCGCGCACATTGGCGGCGGGGGACAGGAACTGATGCAGGAGGTGGCCGTGGCCGAGGTGGATCTCCATGCCTTCAAAACCCGCCTCCACGGCAAGGTGGGCGGTCTCCACATAGGCCTCGCGCACATCATCCATCTCGCGGCGCGTCATGGCATGGGGCATCTCGCCGCCGGCCACCCAAGGAACAGCCGAGGGACCCCAGGCGGGCAGGCGGTCCACAGCGTTCTCACCGTGGCGGCCGGCATGGGTGATCTGCACAAACGCCCGCGCCCCCTCCCCTTTGATCGCCTCCACCATTGCTTGAAGGCCCGGAAGGGCACGCCTGTCGCCCCCCGACAGCCCTCCCGATCGGCCAAGGGAGGTTCGGTGGACCCGCAAGGGCTCCACAATCACAAGGGCCACACCGCCGCGGGCGCGCTCCCTCAGGTACGCCACGTTTTCAGCGGTCGGCAGAAAGTCGCGAGCGAAGTTGGTGGTGTGGGCAGGCAGGAAGATGCGGTTGCGGAAGGTCACGCCGCCAATGGCAAACGGGGAGAAGACGTCGGCGAGCGCCGCGCTCATGGCCTCTCGTCCGGACGGGGCACCCGCGTACCGGAGCGCGTGTCCAAAAGGTGGAGCTCCACATAGACCTTGCCTGTGCCGCCATGGTCGATGCCTGTGTCAAAGCAATCGAAGGTGCGGAAGGAACGGCTGACTGGGTGAAGGCCCTCTGCGGCACGGTCTTGTGCCATCAACAGTGCAGGCTGAAGCTTTGCCAGGATCCCAAGGCACAGGTTCGCGGTGGAGCGCTGAGGGTCGAGCCGGCCTTTAAGGTCGAACACGAACGTCTCGCCGGTCTTGATGTGGTTGGCGCAGTGGAAGGCGCGGGTGACCGTGGCGACCACCGCG
>JBCDCF010000256.1:0-5662 GCA_039182345.1 Pseudomonadota bacterium | reverse complement strand
GGAGTAACTTCATTGATCAACAGGACTGATTGAGCACTGATTATGATTTCAGAACCACCTCTTCAGATACCCGCTATCGCTCTGAAGCCAATGGAGACGGACGATCCCATCGAAGCAGCCTGCCGCTTTGGCGGAGATCCAAATCTACCCAAAGCAATTCCTTGGCCGAAAGACGCAGCAGGGGCGCGCATGGCAGGCCCCGTCATAGTGAAGAACGAGTTGTCGTCACGCACCGTGCCGTCCGTGTCGACAGTGAAACGGCAGTCGGCAATGTGTGCAGGCGCCCGCCAGCGGCGGCTTCCCCCGTCCCAGCGGTGCATGGCGTCATAGCGTTTGACGCCAACGTCGGATCCGCCGCGCTCAAGGTCCTCCACCAGAGCATCACAGGCGACGGGGTCCATGATGGCGTCCCTGTCGCCCCACAGTTTCAGGATGGGGGCGCCTGTGGTGGTGGGGTCCTCAAAACGCGCCACGCACGGGCCGTAAAAGGAAACGTGGGCGGCAAACGGCAGGCGGGGCTGGAACACGTCCACCACCTGCTGATAGGCCGCGTAGATGGACGACATGCCCCCATAGGAGAACCCCATCAGCGCCACCCGGGAGGCATCCACATCAGGCCGCGCGTCAAGATATTGGAGGGTGGCGAAGGCGTCGGCCAGCGCCATCGTCTCAGTGACGGCAATGAGGCGCTGGATGAAACCGCCGCCGTCCCTGGCGCGAAAGATGTCGATGACCGCGACAGCAACCCCCTGGGCGGCTAGCTCCTGCGCATAGCGCCCCTCGCGGGCGCGGCTCACGCCGCCGGCCCCATGGAGCAGGATCACCGCCGGGGCAGGCTCTTGTGCACTGGCGCCAACGGCGGGGTAGAAGGTGACGACGGCCTGCGTGGCAGGCACGTCCTCACCGCCGACATCGGCAAGGCCGAAGGGGCTTGTGCTGTCCACATCCACCCTCTCGCCGCTGATGGGGGCTGAGGGCCAGTCGCCGCTTGGGTCGAGTACCGCAGAGGCTGGGCTTGCGGCAACGAGGGCGCCCAGAAGCATCCCGAAGCCAGCCGCCATCGCGCGGAGGCCCATGAAAGTGGCGCCGCCTGGCGCAGATGGTTCAGCTGGGGGAACGCGCATAAGCTCCGTCGGCGTTGTGTGCAGGGACCTGGAGGACGAGCAAGGCCGTAGAGGCTGCGAACATGGGTGCCCTGCCCTCCCAGGCAAGGTCGCGGGCCTAGGGCATGCCGCCGCGCCCCTGACACGTTTGCGCGAGGCGAGCGCTATTGATCCGGCCGCATTCGGACGCGATAAGACTTGGCCAGACACCAAGGCGTGGATCCGTATACTGGAGGAAAAGGTGAAAGAACCGACGCTCTACATCCACGCAGGGATGCATAAGACTGGCTCCACGGCCTTCCAAAAGGCTGCTGCGCGCCACAGTGACGTTCTGCGCGCCCACGGTCTCATCTATCCTGATCTTCCCTTGCCCAACCACAGCCACTTTTTGGTCACCCAGTTTGCCGGCCCTGGCGACGTGATGACACGGCGTGTGGCACGTCTGCGCCGCAACGGTCTCGATGCGTTCTTGGACGAGAGCGACCAGCTGCGCGCCTCATTTGAGACCTACCTTGAGAAGACCGCGGGTGAAGGGCACGACGGCATCATCAGCGGTGAGGATGTTGCCATTGTCGGCACCAGCGGTCTCACCGAATTGCGTGACCTTGCCCTCCAGCACTTCGCCAAAGTTGTGGTGGTGGCGCTGGTGCGCCCGCCACGCTCCTTCATGCACAGTGCTGCACAGCAACTCATCAAAAGCGGCGCGACGCTGACAACCTTGGCAGCCGATCCGCCCGTCCCCGGCTACCGCGGCCGCTTCGGCCCTCTGATTGACGTGTTCGGCCGGGACAATGTGCGCTTTGCCCTCTACACCGAACAGATGCGGCAGGAGAAAGCCATCGTCCCCGCGCTGATGGACATGCTCGACCGCAGCAACGTCTCCCTCACCGATCTTGGGTCGATCGCCGCCAACGTGTCGCTGCCCCAAACGGCGGCGAAGCTGATGTTGATGGTCAATGGCGCGCTCAACAGGCGGGAGCGACCCGACATGATCCCCGCCCCCATTGCCGAGGCGTTGGCAGACGGACCATTCGATGAGTTCGTGGAGCGGGCCCTCAACGCGGGGAACGAACGTTATCGCTGGCCAGGCCAGATCATACGCAGATTCCAGGATGTGCCTGGCCCAAGCTTTCGCCTGCCTGCCGACATTGTCGAGAAGGGGCTTGCCGCGACCACCCCGGCGACCGAATGGATGTCCGAGACCATGGGGGTCGACATCAATGCGGCGGACGACACGGCCTCGCCCGAGCCTGGCGACCTGTCCGACTTGAGCGAGGCTGAGGTGGCCGACATCGCAAATGCCCTCACCGAGGATAAGAGGGCACGCCGCGCGGCGAGGATGGAGGCGCAGGACGCGGCGTCCCCCAGCGCCGACTGACGCAGCCTCAGGGCCATGTGAGGAGAGGACGTGCGATGCTGTGGATCCATGCCGGCACCAACAAAACGGGCACCACGTCCATCCAGGCAAGCCTTGAGGCCTCCCGCCCCTGGCTTGCAAAGAACGGTATTCTCTACCCCGGCACCACGCTGAACCACCACCACCTTGCCCGTGCCGCAGAGGCGGGGGAGGAGGCGATGACGGCCGCGGTTGATGCCCTTGACCACGCCGCAAAGGGCAATGGCCGCGCGACGACGACCATCATCAGCACTGAGCGCTTGCAGTCCATCACCCTAGAGATGAAGCGCCGCTTCGTGCGCACCCTTGAGAACAAGTATGGCCCTGCACGGCTCTTGATTTACCTGCGCGAACCGGTGGACCACGCCACCTCCAGCGCGGCGCAGGCCATCAAGACCCGCACGAAGACCTATGAAGAGATCTGCACCGATCCGAAGATCTTCGCCTACCGCGAGCAGTTGACGGAGTGGAAGCAGGTCCTCGGCAACGCGAACATGACCGTGCGCAAGTTCGACCGCGCCAGTCTGAAGGGCGATGCGGTGGAAGACTTCATGCACGCCATCGACGCCGGCTCTCTCCTCAACGGACTGACGGTGGTGAGGCGCAACGAGAGCATCTCCATGGCTGCCGCCCGTGCCCTGTCCGCCCACGCGCACCTTTCGCGCGAGGACGGCTTTCACGACACGCCCGTCGGCGCACTCCTTAAGGTGGGGGGACCGAAGTTCCGGCTGCCGGATTGGACGGTGGGCTACATTCAGGCCCGTGTGGAGGAGGATATGGCCTGGCTCGAAAAGGCCTACGGCATCACATTCGACACCACGCCGCGCCTTCAGATCGAGCCCGACCCTCTGGCAGAGGCCCTTGCCCGCACCGCCCATGGTCTGCATCTGACCGCCGCCAGGCAACAGCGCCAGTTGCGCGCCCGCACTGAAGCCGGCAACGAGGCAAGCCCACCCAAGGACTGACGCCGGACGTTACAACTCGGCCAGCTGAGGATCGGTGAGGAGCGCCACAGCAGCGCGAAGCTCTGCCATGCCCGCCCCTGTGGTGGATGATGTGGCAATGACCTCGGGGTGGGCGGCGCTGCGCCGTGCCATGGCCGAAAGTGTGCCGGCCACCACCTCTTTAAGCGCGTTGGGACGCACCTTGTCGGCCTTGGTGAGGATCACCTGATAGCTCACAGCCGCTTCGTCCAGAACATCCATGGCGTTGAGGTCGATGGGCTTCAGCCCATGACGCGCATCCACCAGGAGATAGACGCGCTGTAGGTTCGGCCGCCCGCGCAAGAAGTCGAACACCAGCGCCGTCCATGCCGCCACATCCGTCTTGGGCGCCTTGGCATAGCCGTAGCCCGGCATGTCGACGAGGACGGGCGAGTCCAGATCCTCACGCTTGAAGAAATTAAGCGCACGGGTGCGGCCTGGGGTGTTGGACGCCCTCGCCAAGCCCTTTTGCCCGGTCAGCGCGTTGAGGAGGGAGGATTTGCCCACATTGGAGCGCCCTGCAAACGCCACCTCCACACCTTCGGCGGGCGGCAGATGGTCCATCCCATGGCAGGCGCGGGTGAAGACGAACGCGCCGGCAAAAAGCCGACGGCCCGCCTCAAGGAGACGGGCCGCAGCATCCTCGGAGGCAGCGTCCTCGCTCAGGTGGCGCTGCCTTGGTCTTTCGGCTTACTCTTGAACAAGCTTGCGATGTTGTCCCAAAGCTCAACCTTCACGCCCTGCCGCCGCATGATGACGTACTGCTGCGAGACGGACAGGAAGTTGTTCCACGCCCAGTAGATCACCAGACCCGCCGGGAACGAGGCGAGGAGGATGGTGAAGAACACAGGCATCCAGTTGAAGATCATCGCCTGCGTGGGGTCTGGGGGCGCAGGGTTCATCTTCATCTGCACCCACATGGTCAGCCCCATGATGAGCGGCCACACACCCACCATCAGGAACGGACCGATGAAGGGCACCGCCGAGGGATCGTAGGGCAGCAAGCCGAACAGGTTGAAGATGGTCGTCGGATCAGGCGCCGACAGGTCGTTGATCCACCCGAAGAACGGCGCATGGCGCATCTCGATGGAGACGAACAACACCTTATAGAGCGCAAAGAACACGGGGATCTGTATGAGGATCGGGATACACCCGGCAAGCGGGTTCACCTTCTCCTTCTTGTACATCTCCATCATGGCTTGCTGCTGCTTCATGCGGTCGTCTTTGTACCGCTCGCGCATCTGCATGATTTGCGGCTGCAAACCCTTCATCTTGGCCATGGAGGTGTATGCCTTCTGGGCCAAGGGGAAGAAGATGAGCTTCACACCCACCGTGACGATGAGGATGGCGACGCCGAAGTTGCCGACAAGGCCGTAGACCCAGTCCAGCGCAAAAAACAGCGGCTTGGTGATGAAGTAAAACCAGCCCCAGTCGATCAACAGGTTGAACCGGTCGATCCCAACGGTCTCCTCGTAGCCGCGGATGAGGTTGGTCTTTTTGGCCCCTGCGAAGATGCGGTTGACCGCCTCGCCCGTCTGGCCAGGCGCGACGGTGAGGGCCCCTGCCAGATAGTCGGCCTGGTAGGACGGCACGCCATTGGTGTTGGACGACAAAAAGCGCGGCGTGAAGGACTGGCCGGGGTCGGGGATGACCGCCGTTGCCCAATACTTGTCGGTGATGCCGAGCCAGCCTGACGTGGACGCCGGGAAGGATTGGACGCCCGCGTCGGCCAGATCGTCAT
This sequence comes from Pseudomonadota bacterium, assembly GCA_039182345.1. Classification (GTDB taxonomy): domain Bacteria; phylum Pseudomonadota; class Alphaproteobacteria; order Rhizobiales; family Amorphaceae; genus Acuticoccus. Next base: position 439 of record JBCDCF010000256.1, on the reverse strand, counting down.
AGTCTTCCTGGACGAGGCCTTCCTCGCCCATGACGCCGATCATCCCCTCGTGGAGGATGAAGAAGCCTGTGATTTCGGGCGTTCCCTGGCGGCGCACGCGGCTATAGGGAAAGAGGCTGACGGTGGCCTCGGTGTTGTTGATCACCTCTTGGCGCACGGTGAAGAGGTAGTTCTCGTCCACTTCGATGGTGCGGCGGAACTCAAGCCCCGCGCCATTGTCGTAGGTGAGGGTGATGGGGGTTTCGGGCGTCAGCGTGTCGATGCCGCCTGCAAGGGTCCACACCGTGTCGCTGCCTGGCACCACAGTGGCAGGGTCCGACGGCACCCAGCCCGTCTCGGCGAAGTAGGGGTGCGCTGTGCCGGCGGGGGAGAGGAGCACCACCGTCGGGCTCTCGGGGTCGACGGTGACGTGGTAGTCCTTCAAGCGCAGGTCGTCGAT
>JBCDCF010000255.1:0-5679 GCA_039182345.1 Pseudomonadota bacterium | reverse complement strand
CGTTTATTAACTTTTCCCTGTGTTTGCCTTGCCCTGACCGCCCTTTTCGCACTGGCCCCTTTGGCGCCTGCGAACGCCCAATCCTCCGCTGAGGACATCAACGCGGCGGTCGCGGCCGGCGACAAGCGCTATGCCCTTCTTGTGGGTGTCGCCGACTATGACCAGACCGTTGATGTGCGTTTCGTGAAGGACAATCTGGACGCGGTGGAGGCCGTCCTGCGCGAGACTTTGCTTGTGCCGAAGGCCAACATTCGCCGTATCGAGGACCCCACCACCATCGGCCTCATGTCCATCTTCGGCTACAAACCTGGCGAGCCGGGGAGCTTCGGCGGCCTTGATGTGACCGAGCCCGATGCGGAGCTTTACGTCTATTTCGTCGGCCACGGCTCGCGCGATTTGCGGGCCGCCGGCACCTCCAACGCGGCCGAGAGTGAAGGCTTTTTGCTGGCAACGGACTCCAACCCCGCCGAACTGTCGCGGACCGCCTACTCCTACGACACCATGGTCGCGAACCTTGACACCTTCCAGAAGGCGCGGTTCCCCGACGGACGCGTCATCCTTTTCATGGAAAGCTGCTTTTCCGGTGAGAGCAATGACGGTCCGCTGAACCCCACCATGGGCCCGATGATTGACGTGGTGGAGGGTCTCGACAACGCCCTTGAAGGCCATGATGTGGTGGCGATCGCCGCCGCCGGTGCCGACACCCCCGCCTATTGGGACGATGAACGCCGCAAGGGGATTTTCACCCACGCTCTGACGGAAGGGTTGCGGGGCCGCGCCGACCTCATGAGCGAGGCGCCGGACGGTACAGTCACCCTTGACGAACTGGATGCATGGCTGAAGCAGGCCGTACCGGCACGTGCCCGCACCCTCGGCAAATCCGCCCAAACGCCTCAGGTGAAGGCCTCTGGGCAAACCGCTGTGTTCTCACTGCCAGGCGACGCGATGACGGCTGCTGCCGATACCAGCGACGTGGAGGTGGACTTCGAGGTCGAGTACTACGAGCAAACCTTTGAGGACACAGTCCGGCAGGATCGTGCGGGCATGGCCGCCCTCCTCGGCGAGCTTGAAGGGTTCATGGACCAGTGCGGCGACCGTTGCAGGCGCCATCTGCCCAAGCTGATCCCCTTGCGCAACGAGTTGCGCATGGCCGTGCGGCGGTGCGATGCGGCCGCTGCTATGGCAAGCCGTCACTTGGGGCGCGGCGCGTTCGACAGGGTGGCCCGGTTCAGCGCCATCTGCGCGCCTAAGGAGGTGGTGGCCGCGTGCGTGGGCTCGGGCGATGCGAACTCTGCGCCGTGCCGCTGCCTGGTGGATGCCAGTGCACAGGACTGCGAGGCGGCGCCTGTGGCTGAGTGTGGCGACCTCCTGGCCGAAGCGAAGGCAAATGCGCTCACCACCCGCAGCCTTGCCCCTTTGACAGCGTTCACGCGCGACAATCCATCCTGCGCCGAGGACACGGCGGCGGTGGCCGATGCACAGGCCGCCGTTTGCTCTGCGAGCGGTGGGAGCGCTGATAACGGCGCCGTCCCGCCAGGCCTTCAAGACTGCCCTTGGGCCAAGCGGCGCGAGGCGATGAACGCTGAAGTCGCGGCCTGCAAGGATGCCTTCGACGCTGTCTTGGCTGCCGCCGCCGACAACCTCCGCCTTGCCCAGTTCCTGCGTCAGCATGAGGACTGCCCGCAGATCGATGCAGCCCATCGCCTGCGCTCCGACCGGATCGATGAGGCGCTGTCGCGGGCCCGCGAGGCCCGCAGCGATGCTGAGCGCCGCGCCAGCGTTGCCGAGCTTCAAGCCATGCAGTCGGCCCTGACCCAGTTCATCGACGCGGCCACGTTGCGTGAGATGGCTGAGGCGCGCCGCACGCTCCAATTGCCTGCCTGTGATGTGGCCTTCCAACAGGCGCGCAGTGGCGGGACGGCGGCCATGCTGTCCTTCGCCAGCGCTCGCCCGGAGTGCCCTGAGGCCGCTGTCGCTCGCCGCACGGCGATGGCCGGTCAGTGCCGCGATGCCTTCGATCGCGTGCGCACCGACGATGCGCGGGACCTCTTCGCCTTCATGGAAAAGCATGGCGACTGCAAGAGCGAGGTGGCGAGCGCCCAGAAGCAGCTAGAGGTCCTTGCCACCCAGTGCATCCACGCTGCCGGTGGCCTTGAGATGAGCGACCCCGGCAAGGCGATCCGCAGCTATCGCCAGTGCAACGCCACCTTCGGTTTTGAACTGAAGTGGGTGGGGGAGGAGGCGAGCGCCTCCGTGGCGCGGCTCCAGCGCACGGCCTTTTGCGCTCAGTCCTACGGGGCCATCGGGGAGGGGGACCAACAGGGGCTTGAGCGCTTCATTGCCCGCTCCAGCGCCGATTGCCCGCAACAGGCTTTGGAAGCGCGCCGCCGCCTCCAGGCCCAGCGCACGGCCTTTTGCGCCAACACGTTTGATGCCATCGGCTATGACGACCGGTATGGGCTTCAGCGGTTCATTTCCCAATCGGGCGCTGCCTGCCCCGATCAGGCCAATCAAGCCCGCGTTCGGCTGGACCAGATTGCTGCTGCCGAAGCCTCGCCCGACGGGTACTATGTGGGGGTGCGCGGCTACACCGACCGTCGCCGCAGGAGCCCGCGCAAGAGCTGCCTTGGCCGCTACGAGTTCACCGCCAACGTGTCCAACGGTGAGATCACGTTCTACAGCGACAATCGCTCCTGGCGGGGCACGGTGTCGCGCGACGGGTCGGTCAACATCGACCTTGGCGGCATTTCCCCGCCGCCCAAGCACGATACGTATGTTTACGCCAAGATCGACAATGGCCGTGCCAACGGCACGCTCTACAACGGGTATTGCGGCAACGGGTTTTTCCAAATCACCCGGCAGTAGGCGCCACCTTCGCTTTTTTGTGGGCAGGGGAGCGCCCACAAAAAGGGTGGCCATGATGCCGCACCGGGATGAAGGGACTCCAGCGCCATGGCTGACGATGACGACATCGACGCCCGCCGCAAGCGGCTGGAGGCGACGCTGCAGGCCCACGAAGCCGAGGAAAAAGCCGCGCAGGAGGCCGCATCCCGCAGCAATTCTGCCCACGGCCTTGCTTCGGCCTTTCGAATGTCCACCGAGTTTGTGAGCGCTGTGGTGGTGGGCGGGGCCATCGGTTACGGCCTTGATTGGTGGCTTGGGACACTTCCCTGGTTGATGATTGCGTTTGTGCTCCTAGGATTCGCAGCAGGGGTGCTCAACGTTTTGCGTGCGGCGGGCTTGATTCAGCAGCCGCAAGCCGGCAAGAGACCCCACAGCGGCGGGGCGTGAGCCTTCGCCTCACACGTCCTTGCGTGCCTGACGCACGCGAAACACCCACTTCGCGCGATTGATCCGCGCTCCAACGACCAAGGACTCTTGCGTGGCGACCAAAGAAGGCGGCGGGCTCGATCCCATCAAGCAGTTCGAGGTGAAGTCGCTCATCGACATCAATGTCGGCGGCGTGGATCTGTCGTTCACCAACGTCTCCTTGTTCATGATGGTGGCGACAGGGCTCACCATTGCGCTGATGGTGATCCCAACAGGCGGACGCGCGCTGATCCCTGGTCGCTGGCAGAATGTGGCGGAGATGTCCTACGAGTTTGCCGCAAACATGTTGCGCAGCTCGGCAGGGACGGGGGGGATGAAGTTCTTCCCTCTGGTGTTCTCGCTGTTCATGTTCATCCTGATGGCGAACCTTTTGGGGATGTTCCCCTACTTCTACACCGCCACCAGCCAGCTGGCCGTGACGGTCACCCTTGCCATGCTGGTGATCCTCACCGTCGTCATTTCCGGCCTCAGAAACCATGGCCTGTCCTGGTTCAGGCTGTTCGTCCCCTCAGGCGTTCCCGGCTACGTGTTGCCGTTGGTGAGCGCCATTGAGGTGATCTCGTTCCTGTCGCGCCCTGTCAGCCTGTCGGTGCGCTTGTTTGCCAACATGCTTGCCGGCCACATCACGCTGAAGGTGTTTGCCGCCTTCGTTGTGTCGCTGGGCAGCCTTGGCGCCGTCGGAACGGTGGCGGCCATCTTGCCTTTGGGCATGACCGTTGCCATTACCGCGCTGGAGTTTCTCGTCTCGGTGCTTCAGGCCTACGTCTTCGCCATTTTGACCTGCATCTATCTGAACGACGCGGTCCATCCTCACCACTAACCAATCCGACCCCAAGCGCCGTCGCGCGCACACTCTCAAGGAGCCATCCCATGGAAGCGGAAGCTGCCAAGTTCATTGGTGCAGGTCTTGCCTGTTTCGGTCTCGCGGGCGCCGCGATCGGCCTCGGCAACCTGTTCGGAAGCTACCTTTCCGGCGCGCTTCGCAACCCGTCTGCCGCTGATGGCCAGTTCGGCCGCCTGATTTTCGGCTTTGCTGTGACGGAAGCGCTCGGCATTTTCTCGCTGCTGATCGCGCTGCTTCTTCTGTTCGCCGTCTAAGCGGATAAAAGCCGATGGCGACGACGGTTGCGCAAGGGGACGACCAGGTGGCCGTCCCCATCCCAACGGACCCCGCAACACAGGTGCAAACTCCCTTGCACGGCGCTGAAGAAAGCCTGTTCCCCCCGTTCGATGTGCTGCTTTGGCCGTCACATCTGTTCTGGTTGGCGATCGCGTTCGGCCTGCTGTTCTATTTTGTGAACCGGCTGATCGTCCCCCAGGTGGGCGGGATCATGGAAGACCGGCGGGACAGGATCGCCAGCGATCTGGGCGAAGCGAGCCGTCTCAGCCGCGAAACCGACGAGGTGATCACCGCCTACGAGGAAGAGCTTGCCGAGGCGCGGCGTAAAGCCAACGCCATCGCTCAGACGCGCCGCGACGAGATCAAGGCCGAGCTTGAGCGCCAGCGTGCCGACACGGAAGCCTCCCTGCAGCGGCGGATCGATGATGCCGAAAAGGCCATCGCGCGTCGCCGTGATGCTGCATTGGCCGACGTGGACGCCATTGCCACGGATGCGGGCCGGACCATTGTGGAAGAGCTTGCCGCCATCACCATCAGCGAGGCTGAGGTGCGCGAGGCGGTGAAACGCTCGGAGGCCCGCCATGCTTGAGTCTGATTCCTTTTGGGCCCTCGTTGGCCTCATCCTGTTCTTGATTTTGATCTTTGCCATCGGTGCGCCGGGCAAGGTGCTCAAGGCCATTGACCGCAGGACGGAGCGGATCAGGGCTGAACTGGACGAGGCCAAGAAGGCGCGCGAAGAGGCCCAGGCCCTTCTGGCGGAGTATCAGCGTCGCCGCCGCGATGCTGAGGCGGAGGCCGAGACCATCGTGGAAGAGGCCAAGCGCGAAGCCCAGCGGATGACCGAGGAGGCCAACGCCAAGCTGCGCGACATGGTGGATCGGCGGACCGAATCGGCCGAGGCGAAGATCACCCAGGCCGAAACCCAGGCGCTGAAGGAAGTGCGCAGCCGCGCTGCCGACCTTGCCGTCGCTGCCGCTGCCGACATCTTGAAGACCAAGCTTCAGGGCGAAAACGGCGTCTCCATGGTGGACACGTCCATCGACGCGGTGCGCGCAAAGCTCAACTGATGCTGCCCTGATGGCCGCGCGGTGTTTTTCGGTCCGTAGGCCGGGCAACCACCGCCCGGCCATCAGGGCAGGATCAGTTGAGCTTTGCGCGCACCGCGTCGATGGAGGTGTCCACCATAGAGACGCCGTTTTCGCCCTGAAGCTTGGTCTTCAAGATGTCGG
>JBCDCF010000254.1:0-5684 GCA_039182345.1 Pseudomonadota bacterium | reverse complement strand
GTTGAACTTGGTGGTGGCCTTCTCCCAAGCTTCCTTCATGGGACCGGAGGTCTCAGAAGCCATACGGGAGGCGGTTTCCTGCATTTCTTTGGCTTGCGAAGCGAAGGCTTCGAACTGCTCACGCACAAACTTTGACTGCAGTTCGACAGCTTCAGAAACTGTCTTGGCGCCGGCAACTTCCTTGGCGAACGCGAAAACGCGATCGGTGTTGGCCTGGGCCTGGTCGATGAGCTTCATGTTCATTTCGGTGAAGCTCTTGCGGGCGTGCTCGTAGGTGTCTTCCATCATGTCTGTGGCTTCCTCAGCTGCGTTGCGTGCGGTTTCATAAATTTCGCGGGCCTGCGTGATGCTTTGCTCAGCGATCTCGCGGACCATGTGCGGCACCTCGGTGCCAGGCAGCTCAGACGCGAAATCATCGGAGACCGCTTTGGCCGCCTTGAACGTCTGCTCCGCAACTGCATCGGGATGCGGCATGGTTTCGTTCTGTGTGGTCATAAAAACCTCCTCACGTGAACGAATGGCGTGCGCCACTGCTCATTTGCCGCGGCACGGCGCCGCTGAACCCAAGATAGGGATGTTTTTGTGCAGTGCAACATTTTTTTTGCAGGCGCACAAAGAAAGGTCTCTGCCTACCCAATGTTAACGCCTGGGGCGCTAAAAAGCTCCCAAATGCGGTGGGATTGTCCGATGGGCGCGCGTGCGTGGTCGGCCCCGGTAGAGCGCAGGCTTTGATCGATGAGCAGACCTCAGGACAACGCAGCGCAAGAGGTTCCGGTGGATTTGGAGCGCCTGGCACGGCCCGATCCTGACGCCTATCGCCTGATTGCCGAGGCACTGGGCGCCCGTTTCGAGGGCGACCCCTTGCCGGTGGCCTTGGCGGAAACGGAAGGCCTCGGCATTGAGACCTTTCCTGCCTCTTCGCACCCGCGAAAAGGCTCTGCTGCCTCAAACTGTCCTGCCGAGCCCGGCCTTGCCACCCTTTTGGACCGCATCCCCGTTGCCCTTGTGGTGGTGGACGGGGAGCGCATCGCCTACGTCAACCGAGCCGCCCTCATTGCCCTTGGTCACACAGAGGCGGACGACCTGACCGCTGCCGGCGGACTGGCCGCACTGTTTGGCGATGACAAGCCGAGCGATGGGTCCGTCAGCGTTGCGACCGCCGGTGGCACCCACTTTGCCGCGAAGGTCACCCTCTCCCCAGTGGATTGGGGGGCGGTTCGTGCCCTCCTTCTCACCATCGTTCCCACCGAGACGGCGAACTCCGCGGCCGACATCACGACGGGCGAGGATGCGGCAGGGTTGATTGAGGCGCTTCCAACACCTGCGGCCCTCGTCGAAGGCGATGGGGCGGTCGTTGCAGCAAATGCAGCTTTCCTGACCGCCACAGGACGCACGCACCCACCGCGGACACTTGGTGAGGTTTTGGATGGGGCCGCGGGCGACGCGCTCCTAAGCGATCTTCGCGACCACGCCGGTGGACCATTGAGCCTTAGAGGTTCGGTGGGGATGGGCGGCATCGACCATACGGTCACCATCGGCGTCGCCGGGGGCCATAGACTGGTGACGTTTCTTGCCGTGCCCGGCATGGACGAGGCTGATGTTGGGCCGTTGCAGGCGGCGGTGGATCAGGTGCGCAAGCTGGTGGACCGCGCCGCCGTCGCCCTTGTGGTGGACGGGCCGTTGGATGAGGCGTGGGGGCGCGCTCCGGAAGGGGCTGCACCCTGGCGCCAGGCACGCTTTGCCCAGTTCTTCCGCACCCTTTTGTTGGCGACCTCTGCAAGGGTCCGCGAGGGGACGACGGTAACCGTGCGCCAATCGGGCGAGGGCCTACTCCTTGCCATTGATCCGTCCGACGATGAGGCGCTGCAGCGGGCAGAGGGGTCGGACAGCGTCAAGGCCAGCGCCCGTGCCGCAGGGGCAAGGGTTGAACGGTGGGGACCGGGGGCGCTCAGGGCTCGCTTTCCCACCGCCGATACGGCCGTCCTGGTGCCGACGAGCGAAACAGATCCGTTGCGCTGAAGGCGTCAGGCGCCTTCGCTGGGTGGCTGGCGGGCATCGCGCAGCGCCCTGCGGACGGCAAGGGCAAGGGTCAGCACCGTCAGTGCGATGAAGAACAGCGCAATGGGGCTTCGCACCAGAATGGTGAGGTCGGACTTATAAATCAGCATGGACTGGCGCAGCGAGGTCTCAAGCAATGGGCCGAGCAGGAAGCCGATCACCATGCACACGATGGAAAAGCCCGTGCGGCGCATGAAAAGGCCGAGGACCGCAAAGGCCAGCATCACCGCCACCTGGAAGAGCGACTGTGCGGGCAGGTAAACGCCTGCTGCCGCCAGCACCAAAACCACAGGCAAAACGGCAGCGCGCGGGGCCCGGGCGGCCATCACCCAGATGGGAATCCCGATTCGTCCGATGATGAGGTGCACGACGTTTGCCATCAGCATGGACACGAAGACGGCGTAGATGAGGTCGGCATGGAGCTGCATCATCAAGGGTCCAGGCACCACGCCGTGGATCATGAAGGCGCCGATCAACAGCGCCGCAGCAATGTTGCCTGGAATGCCGAGCGCGAAGGTGGGGATGAGGTTTGCCCCCGACACGGCGCTGTTGGCCGCCTCGGTCGCGACAATGCCGTCAGGGTTGCCTGTGCCGAAGCTTTCAGGGGACTTGGAGGCCCGCCGTGCCGCGCCGTAGCCGAGGAAGGCTGCAAGCGTCACCCCGAGGCCAGGCAGCATGCCGACGCCCGAGCCGATGAGGGCTGAGCGGATGATGGTGCGCCAATGGGAAAAGAACGCGCCGAGGCCGACCCTGTTGGTCTCCTTGTCGAAGGTGGGCTCGACCGTCGGCTCGGACCCGCGGCGAGCGGCGCGAAGATCAAAGAGCTGATCGAGGACCGAGGCGACGGCGAGAGAGCCCACCGCGACGGCAAGAACGGGAAGGCCGTCGAACAGCTCCACCTCGCCGAACACCATGCGGGGGGAGGAGTCCACAGGGTCGAGCCCGATGGTGGACAACAGCACCCCGAGGAAGGTGGCAATCAACCCTTTGACCAGGGAGCCGCTGGCAATGCCTGACAAAAGCGCGAACGAGAACAAGATGGCCGCGGTGAACTCCGCTGGGCCGAAGTTGAGGGCAAAGGCGGCGAACGGCGCTGCGACGAGGATCAAGATGACGTCGGAAATGGTGTCGCCGCTGACGGAGGAGTAAAGCGCGATTTTCATGGCGCGCCCGGCCTCGCCCCGCCGCGCCATGGGGTAGCCGTCAAGGGCGGAGGCGGCGGCTTCGGGCGTTCCCGGTGCATTGATGAGAATGGCGGGGATGGCGCCGCCGGAGGTGCCCCCTTTCATCACCCCCACCAGGAAGGCGATGGCCGACAGCGGCGGAAAGTAGAACGTGATGGGGATGAGGACCGACAGGGCCGTCACCGTTCCCACCCCTGGCAGGATGCCGGCAAAGATGCCGAGCGCCACACCCGCCACGATGAACAAGACATTGGTCAGCGTGACCGCTTGGTCGATGGCCGACACCAGCGAGTCCAGGATGATCATGCCGGTCGTTCCGCCATGCCGGCGAAGGCGCCCGTCACGGCAGCCATATGGACAGGAGCCGCCAACTCGCCTGTTGCAAGGCCACGGGGGCAAGCCCTGCAAGGGGCACCACAAGGACAAGCCGCCTCTCGCCAATGGCGAACATGGCAACGGCGATGGCGGCAGCCCCTGCGATCAGAAAGCCAAGGTGCACAAAGGCCAGCTGGAAGAGCGTGACGGCCACCGCCGCCAACACCACGTCACGGGCGACAACCCCCACCGACTGTCCCGCACGGCCCGCGGGCGTGTTGCGCCTTTTGATGCCGTTCACGATCAAAAGGGCGGAAAAGCCGAGGATCAGATAGGCCGTCACCTGGGGGACGAAGGCTGGCGAGATGTCGTTGCGGCCGGCCGCGTCGCTCACCTCGGCGGGAATGATGGCAGCGACCATCAAAAGTGCCGCCAGCGCCATAAGGGTGCCGGCGGCAATGTCGGTCCAAGCGCCTGACTGTGCGGTGGTGTCCGCAGGGCTCATCGGGATCGGCGCTTGAAGGGGCGCGAAGGTCGTGGCGCCGTTACTGGGTCTGCTCCACCACCGACTTCAAGCCCTCGACGGTCTTGGCAATGTCGTTCTCAAGCCCTTCGCCTGAGACGAACATGGCGGGAAACTGAAGCCGCTCTTCCACCAGGGCGACGAAGTCACCGTCTTGGGACGCCTTTTCGATGGCGGCTTCGAGGGTGGTGACCACATCGTCGGGTGTTCCTTTGGGGCCGACGATGACAGCATGGCTTGGCATGGCAACGCTGTAGACCTCGTTGATGGAGGGCACATCGGGCGAGGCGATGAGGCGGCCGGCGTTCATGGAGGCAAGCACCTTCATGTCATCGCCATAGCGGTTGTGGACGCCGCCGGACCAGGCAAAGTCAATCTTGCCGCCAAGCAGGAAGGGCACCATCTCGCCGCCGCCTTTGGTGGGAACGCCTGTCCAGTCCACCCCTTCGGTGGCGCCGATGAAGTCGATATAGGCGCGGGACATGGCGCTCTGGTCGGCGTAGTTGAGGCCAGGATTCTCCTTGGAGTAGGCGATCAGCTCTTCCAGCGTGTCGAAGGGCGCGTCGGCCTTGGCAACGATCGCCTGCTGATACTCGGTGATCTGCGCAATGTAGCGGAAGCTCTCTAGGTCGTACGCCACATTCTGCGTCAGCGGCGGCCACAACAATGAGGCGGTGGCCGCAAACAGCAGCGTGTAGCCGTCGGGGTCGGCCGCGGCCACAAGGGTCGAGCCCACCGCACCACCGCCGCCAGGGCGAGTCTGCACGATGACGGGCTGGCCAAGCTCGCGCCCCAGCGCCTCGGCGAAGACGCGGCCCATGGTTTCCGTGCTGCCGCCTGCCGCGTAGGGGATGACAAGGGTCACGGGCTTTGAGGGATAGGTGTCTGCCATCGCCGACCCAGCGGTGAGCCCGAAGGCCAATGCCAGAGCGCCGAGCGCGCGCGCAGATGTTCTCATAAAGTCCATGAAGGGTCCCTCGTGGTGCTGTGGCAGGAGCGCGGCAGACAGCCGTCGATGCGCATTGACATCGCAAACCCTAATGGCCTGACATAGGCTGTCAACGACACGAGACGGCGAAACACTGCGGGCCCCCATGCCTGCCGTTTGCTGCATTTGCGATCGGGGCAAGGGACCGAAATGACGTCATCGAGCGAGCGCGGCGTGCCGCACAGCCTTGTGGGCGAGGTGTGGCCGCACAACCATCCAGGCCGTGAGGGCACCCACTACGGCAGCGCGGTCTTATCGCCGTCGGGCGCATTTCCCGTGCGCAGCTACCAGACCTTCCACCTCACCTACACCGTCGGCGACTTCGGGCTCGATGACACGGGCGGGATACGCGTTGCCTTCCGCTTCCTGGGCGATTGGGGCGCGCTGCAGACCAAAGATCCCGCAGCCCCCAACTATGTGACCGCGCACTGTCCGGGCGGTGGCACCATCACGCTGGAGTTCCATCCCCTCGGCGGGGAAAGGCCCTGGTACAAGGCGCTGACGGCCCGGCTGAATGGCGGCTACCTGAAACCGGGTGACGAGGTGGTGATTGTCTTTGGCGACACCAGCGGCGGCTCCCCGGGCTTCTTGCTGCAGACCTTTGCCGAGAGCGCCT
>JBCDCF010000253.1:0-5714 GCA_039182345.1 Pseudomonadota bacterium | reverse complement strand
GCAGCGGCGATGATGCGCTCGATGTGCGCCGGGCCTCCGACGGCAAGATGTTCGCCCCCTGCGCCGTCGCCGATGCCGACAGGGTGGACGAGGCCGTGGCGGCCGCCCGGCGCGGTCTTGCCGAGAGCGGATGGATGACGCTCGCCCCGCGCGAGCGTGCCCGCGCGCTCCATCGGTGGGCGGATGCCATTGAAGACCACCGTGTCACCCTCGCTGAACTGGAGGCGGCCCCTTCCACCCGCCCCATCAGTGCAGTCTTTGCAGGCGATATTCCCATCGCTGTCGAGCAGATCCGCTTTTTTGCAGAGCTTGCCGACAAGGAAGGCGGCGTGGTCGCCCCCACAGCGGGCGATGCCTTGGGGATGATCGTGCCTGAACCTTATGGCGTGGTGGGCGCCATCACCCCCTGGAACTTTCCCATCTCCATGGCCGGGTGGAAGCTTGCGCCCGCTCTTGCGGCCGGCAACGCCGTCGTTCTCAAGCCGTCGGAGATGACGCCCTTTTCCTCCGCCTACCTTGCCGAACTGTGGACCAAGGCGGGTCTGCCGGACGGCCTCATCAACGTGGTGCAGGGGGATGGGCCGACGACGGGGGCTGCCATCACGGCGCACCCTGATGTGGCCAAGGTCTCGTTTACGGGCTCCACCCGGGCGGGCGGGGCCATCATGGAGACCATTGCCCACACAGGCATCAAGCCGATGACGCTGGAGCTTGGGGGCAAGAGCCCGCAAATCGTCTTTGCCGACGCCGACCTTGAGCTTGCCGCCACCTTTATTGCTGCCAGCATCACCGCCAATGGCGGCCAGGCGTGTGTGGCAGGCTCGCGCCTCCTTGTGGACGCGCGTGTGGCCGATGCGCTGTTGGCATTGGTCATCACCAAAATGGCGTCCCATAGACCCGGCACCATGTGGGACGCCGAGACGACCTATTCGCCCATCATTTCTGACAGGCAGCGCCGCCGTGTCGACGCCATTGTCACCGATGCGGTGGCCGAAGGCGCACAAGCCCTCACCGGTGGCGGACCCATGGATCACCCTGGCTACTTTTATGCCCCGACGGTGCTCGATGGCCTGTCGCCCCAATCGCCAGCGCTGTTGGAGGAGGTGTTCGGCCCCGTCCTCACCGTACAGCGGTTTGGCGATGAGGATGAGGCGATGGCCCTTGCCAAGCACCCTGTCTATGGCCTGTGCGCAGGGGTTTACACGCGTGACCTTTCCCGCGCCGTGCGTGTGTGCCGCGCGGTGGAGGCAGGAACGGTGTGGGTGAACCGCTACGGCCGCTCCCGCGACCACATCCTCCCCACGGGCGGGTACAAATCCTCAGGCTTCGGCAAGGACCTCGGCAAAGAGGCCTTCGCCGCAAACCAGAGGGTGAAGACCGTTTTGATGGGGCTTTGAGGGGTTAGCCCAGCCGGTCTTTCATTTTGTAGTAGGCCCCGACGGCAGGCAGAAACCATGGCCGGCCGAAGTGACCGGGGACGGCGGGCCAGGCCAATCCGTCCAGAGGGTTGCAGTCGGCGCGGCCGTTCACGATGTCGGCCAGAACCTCGCCCATGTGGACCGAGAGCTGGGCACCGTGGCCGGAATAGCCCATGGCAAAGTGCACGCCATCGGCAAAGCCTGCCCTCGGCAGACGGTCTTTCGTCATCCCCACAAGGCCGCCCCAACAATAGTCCACTGTCACATCTGCAAGGCTTGGAAAGAGTGTGCCAAGGCTTTTGCGCAAGATGTCCGCACTCACCCTGTCGGCCTCAATGTTGGCATCGGCAGTGAAGCGGGCGCGACCGCCAAAGAGGAGGCGGTTGTCAGGCGACAGGCGAAAATAGTTCCCCACATTCATGGAGGTGACGTAGGTGCGCCTGCCGGGAAGGGTGGCGGCGATCTCCTCATCGCTCAAAGGGCGCGTTGCGATGACGAAGCTCCCCACAGGGATCACGCGGCGCCGGAAGTAGCCGAAGGGCCCCCTGGTGTAGGCGCCCGTTGCAAGGATCACCTCGCGCGCGGCCACCGTTCCCGCCGGCGTTGTCAGGATGTGGCCTGCCGCGTCCCTTCGCCGACCCGTCACGGCGGCGTTTTCGACAATGACGCCGCCTTTGCGGTGGACGGCCTCTGCCAGCCCGGTCACGAAGCGGCCCATGTGCATCATGGCGCTCTTTTTGTAGAGGAGTCCGCCGTGAAACGGGCCGCCGCGCACCTCAGCCTCAAGGTCGTTCGGACCCAGAATCGCCGTGTCCGTGTCCACCGCCTTGTGAAGGGCGTCGAAGTTGCGCTGGAGCGCTTTGAAGTGCGCCGGCTTGGAGGCGAGTTTCAGTTTGCCCGAGCGGCGGAAACTGCAGTCGATGCCCTCCTCTTCCACAATCCGCTCAATGGTCTTGATGGAGTGGTCGAAGGTTTCATAAAGGGCTTTGGCCTTATGGGGGCCGAACCTTTCCACCGCATCAAGGTAGCTGTGGGACAGGCCGTTGTTGAGGTGGCCCCCGTTGCGGCCCGACCCGCCATGGCCCACGCGCTCTGCCTCCAGCACCACCACGCGCGCACCGGACAGGGCAAGGCTGCGCGCGGCAGAAAGCCCTGTGAAGCCTGCGCCCACAACGGCCACATCAAAGTGCGCACCGTCCGGCAGCGCCGCCCCATCGGCAAACACTGGCGCCGTGTCGCGCCAATAGGGCATGCACTTCACGCAAAACCCCTTGCGGCGCTAAAGGCCCACCACGCCAGGCAGGCCGGTGATGTCGGCAATCTCGGTGTACTCGTAAAAGGGTGTTGCCGGTTCATGACCGCGATTGACCCAGACCTTGTTCTTGATGTCGAGATCGTAGGCCGACATCAAATCGTAACGGAACGATGAGGAGACGTGCAAAATGTCTTCAGGCCCGCAGCCCAGACTGTCCAGCATGTACTCGAACGCTTGCAGGCGCGGCTTGTAGGCGTTGGCCTGCTGGGCAGTATAGACCCTGTGGAACGGTGCGCCGAGTTTGTCCACGTTGGACATGATCTGCTCATCCATGGCGTTGGACAAGATCACCAGGGGAATGTGCGCGGCCACCTTCGACAGGCCTTCGGGCACATCCTTGTGGGGTCCCCAGGTGGGCACGGCATTGTAGAACGCCATCCCGTCCGCCTCGCGGTAGGCAATCTTATGCTTCTTGCACGAGCGCTCCACGGCATTGCACAAAACCTCGCTATAAGGTTTCCAATCGCCGAGCACTTCATCACGGCGGAAGCCGTTGAATGATTTGAGGAAATGGCGCATCGTCGGCGCGTCCATCTGATCGCCGTAAATCTCTCGGGCCAGTTCGTCCATCTGGAAGCGCGTCAGCGTCCCGTAGCAGTCGAAGGTGATGTACTTGGGCCGGAACGTTGACATGATTGCCCTTTCGCAATGGACCGAATGCGCTCTCCTCGCACACTCAGCCTAGTCCCACCGAGGGCCGCGGGGTGTCGCGCTGCCACGCTGCTGGAGCATTGTGTGCCGTTCAAGGGTGTGTTTTCGGCAGGAGCTGCTCCTGCCAGTGCGTGCAGTCGGGCCACCTGTTCGCCGCATCCGACAACACTGACCCCTGGGCCCGTTGCCCCTATGCGCCCCTCCTGACGGACGATGGACTATGACCGAACCGGCTCCCGCCATTGAGATCGTGCCGTTTGAGGACGCCCACCTTGATGGGGCGCTGAGGCTGTCCAGGGAGGCCCAATGGCCCCACCGCAAGGAAGACTGGGCGTTCGTCATGGCTCTGAGCGATGGGGTGGCGGCGCTGCGGGACGGTGTGGTGGTTGGCACGGGCTTTTGCACCCCCTTTGGTGCGCACACGGCGGCAAGCAATCTGATCATCGTCGATGCGGCCATGCGCGGTCAGGGCCTCGGTCGGCGTTTGATGGACTGCCTTCTTGCCATGGCGGGTGAGCGGGAGAACCGCCTTGTGGCAACGGACGATGGCCTTGACCTCTACCGCAAGCTTGGCTTTCGCGCGGTGGGGCCGGTGCGTCAGCACCAAGCCACCATCGCAAAGGTGGCGGGGCCTGACGGCGTGTCCTGGTGGCCGGACCCCGAACGCGCCCACCTTGCAAAGCTCGACCGTGCCGCCTTCGGCGCCGACCGCACCGGTGTGATTGATGCCTTGTGCGATGTGGGAGAGGTGGCAATTGTCGATGGGCCGTCCGACCCACCAGGGTTTGCTGTGGTGCGGCCCTTCGGCAAGGGGAGGGTGGTGGGCCCTGTGATTGCAAGAAGCCCCGCTGAGGCAAAGGCGTTGATTGCGTTTTGCCTTGCCGCCCATCCTGACACCTTCATGCGGGTCGACGTGCCTGAGGACACCCAGCTCGGGCCGTGGCTGGAGGACCTGGGGCTGCCCCAGGTGGGCGGCGGCCTTGCCATGGTTCGGGGCGCCCGTCCGATGCTGGTGACGGAGGAAAAGGTGTTTGCCCTCGTCAACCAGGCCCTCGGATAGGCCGGGGGACCGAAGAGCACACCATGGGCCTTTTGTACCTCTCCACAGCCGCGCGCGGCGACGTTTGGCAGCGCATTTTGGCGCAGGAACTGCCGGACTTGGATTTTTACAAGGGCGCCGACGCCGTGCCGGACCCAAGCGCGGTGCGCTACCTTGCCGCCTGGGTGCCGCCCAAAGACCTCAGCGCCACCTACCCCAACCTTGAGCTTGTGTTTTCCGTCGGCGCGGGGGTGGACCAGTTCGACCTTGATGCCTTGCCGCCGCACATTCATGTGGTGCGGATGCTCGAGCCTGGCATTGATGCCATGATGGCCGAGTATGTCACCATGGCGGTGCTTGCCCTTCACAGGGGCCTTCCCACCTACCTGGCCCGGCAACGGGCGCGGGTGTGGCAAGCCGAACGTGCCATCCCCACAGCAAAGCGCCGCGTCGGTGTCATGGGGCTCGGACGATTGGGGCAAAGTGCGCTCAACGCTTTGCGGCCGTTCGGCTTTCCCCTGTCAGGCTGGAGCCGCAGCCGCAAGACCATCGACGGCGTTGCCTGCTTTGCCGGCGGGGACGAGCGCGCAGCCTTCTTGCGCCAGAGCGACATTTTGGTCTGCCTCCTCCCCCTCACCCAGGAGACCGTCGGCGTCTTGAATGACGCACTGTTTGCGCAGCTTCCCAAAGGGGCGGGCCTCGTCCAGGTGGGGCGGGGGGCGCATCTGGTCGACGATCACCTCCTCGGTGCGCTCGATTCGGGCCAGCTCAGTGCGGCGGTGCTTGACGTTGCCAACCCTGAGCCGCTGCCTGAGGATCATCCCTTCTGGCACCATCGGCAGATTATGCTGACGCCGCACATTGCAGCAGAGACAGAGGCGACCGCGAGCGCCCACTTCATTGCACAGACAATCCGCGATCATCGCGCCGGCCGGCCCATCGCGGGCCGCGTTGATCGCGCCAAGGGGTATTGAGCTTCGGTGGTGTCCGACACCGGCCAGAGAGGACCGGGCAGAATCTGGATAAATTTTGTGCAGCATTTTATGCTGTGCAACTCCCCCAAAACGGGGATTATTTTGCGCAATCTCTGTGATGCTTGCTTGAAGGATTGAAACAACACGGTCGGCAAAAGGACCGGGCGGCACTGACCAGACGAACCGCCGGCGCCGTTGCGTTAAGTCCAACTGAAATGCGGCACAAGACACAAGGATGACTTGGCGATCACAAGGAGGTCCGTTGACCGTTGCGACCAACGTTGAGGCCAGCAGGACCGTGTCTGGCGCACAGGCCG
>JBCDCF010000252.1:0-5733 GCA_039182345.1 Pseudomonadota bacterium | reverse complement strand
TCTTGTCACACAACGAGGACGCTTGGCCAGTGGCGCTGACGGTGAGCGCTGACCGCGCCCGCATGAGCGTTGCCTATGACAGCGGCGAGACCCACCCATTCACGGCAGAATTCCTGCGTGTCCTTACCCCATCGGCCGAGCGCAAAGGGCATGGCCGGGAAATGGTGATCGGCGGCAAAAAAGACGTGACCATCAAGGATGTGACCCAAGTCGGCGGTTATGCGGTGCGCATTCACTTTTCCGATGGGCACGACACGGGGCTTTACTCCTTCGCCTACCTAAAGGCCCTTGGAAGCGACACCGACGCCCGCTGGCAGGGCTATCTCAGCGACCTTGGTGCCACAGGGCTCTCGCGGGAGACGGCAGGGCGCGCGCCTAGGCCTTGAGGCCCCTTGCGCGACCCATCCTCAACCCATGGGCGGTGCCACCCTGTCAGAGGCGGCGCAGCATGGCTTCCTGGGGGACGCGTTCGGCATGAAGGGCCGCGCGCCGACTGATGAGTGTAGGCACCACCTCAGCCACCGTGTCCACCATGTCGTAGCTGACGTCCCATCCGGGGCGGATGAAACCGAACTCGATCATGTGGGAAATCAGCGCGTTGAGGGGGGCCCAAAAGTCCTCCACATTGGCAAGGACGATGGGCTTTTCGTGGCGGCCCAGCTGGGACCACGTCATCATCTCCACCACTTCCTCAAGCGTGCCCACGCCGCCGGGAAGCGCCACGAAGGCGTCGGCCCGCTCGAACATGATGCGCTTTCGCTCATGCATGTCCTCCGTGACGATGAGCTCGCTCACCTCACGCAGCATGATTTCTCTTTCGTGGAGAAAACGGGGAATCACCCCCACAACTTCGCCGCCTGCTTCCAGGACGGCGCGAGCCGTGCGGCCCATCAGGCCAATGGAGCCGCCGCCGTACACAAGACCAAGGCCGGCGTCGGCAAGACGTCGACCCATCTCATCGGCCGCTGCGGCAAAGGCAGGATCTGACCCTTCAGCCGAGCCGCAATAAACACAAACGTTTTTCAGTTCTTCCATACCCGCCAAACTACATCATCGGGTGGAAGATGTGTGAGTGCCGGCGCCTGACGCAAGACTCATTTTTCCATGAGGGCATGGTCTCCCGCGCCCCCATGGGTGTTCGCGTACCCCGTGGGGTCTGGTTTTTTAGCCCGATCAGTTGGTGGCAGGGGTGGTGTCGGGGCTTGCGTCCGTGTCGACCTCCACCTCAACCGCCGGCTCGTCGAAATAGCCCGTGAAGTACGCGCCGCCTGCGATTAGGACGGCGATGATGATCAGCGTGATGATGACTTTGCCAGTGCTCAATGGAGGCCTCCGAAGCTGTGGTTTCGGCCGCCAGCGAAACCAACTGACACAGCGCTGACCGACGCGCGCACGCGCGCAGCGTCTTGGCGGCCGCCGGGAATCCCGGCGCGGCGCTTGCACCGTACAGAACGTCGCAGCCGTGGCAATCGTTCATTTCACGGCAATCAGGCGGCTACTGGACGGCAAGCTCCAAATCCGCGCCCGCAAGAAGCCTGCCCATGTCAATGCCGCCCATATCGGCGATGAAGCCGAAGTCCACCGTCTCGCCAGGCGCGATGGCGCCGTTCCAGTTGGCATTTTCCACCGTCACCCGCTCTCCCTGGTCGGCCACAAGCACCGCGCTCCAGATCTCGGTGAGGTCGAAAGGAAGGTCCATGGCCATGGACCAGCCGCTGACGGGCTGGTCGGACACGTTCTTGATGATGACGTTGAAAAGGGCGCCCGATCCCCAGTCGTTCTCCAAGATGAGGTCGATGGTGAGCTGTGTTTGCGCCGTCGGCGAGGCGGCCACGTTGATTTCCGCAGCGCCGGGGGGCTCGGCCGCAATCATGCCGATGGCCTT
Source organism: Pseudomonadota bacterium (assembly GCA_039182345.1). Classification (GTDB taxonomy): domain Bacteria; phylum Pseudomonadota; class Alphaproteobacteria; order Rhizobiales; family Amorphaceae; genus Acuticoccus. The sequence goes on along the minus strand of JBCDCF010000252.1, from coordinate 3,848 downwards.
GCCGTTGCGGATGACAGCGCCATCAGCCGCCGTCAGCTCCAGCGTGAAGCGCTCGGCGGTTTCGGCGGTGGTGTCATCCTCTAAGCTCACCTCCAAGACCGCGCCGCGGGCGCCTTCGGGGATGACGACGGAGGAGGTGGTGCTGGCAAAGTCCTGATCGCCGGCTGAATCCACCACGGTCCTGAAGCTCACCGTCACATCCTGGGTGGCAGGGTCGGACAGGATGAGGCGGAAGTTCGCCACCCCTGTCGCCTCCGTCACGACGGTGCTTGCCACATCAAGCCTTGGGAGCGCGGCGCGGCGACCGGCCTGGTCGTCATCGGTGATGATGGCCGTGCCTGAGGCGCGCATGCCGCCGGCGCCCCCCAGCACGAGGTAGAAAAACTCGTCCCCCTCGATCTCAGTGTCGGGGAGGATGGGGACGGCAACGGTCTTTTGCGTCTCGCCGGGGGTGAAGATGAGCTGGCCTGCGGTCGCCACATAGTCCTCGCCCGCCTTGGCGGTGCCGTTGGCGGTGGCATATTTCAGGACCACGTCATCGGCCGCTGGTCCGTCGAGGCTGACACTGAAAATGGCTTTGGCGTCAATGGCGTCCGTTGCCGTCAACGGCACGTCGGGCGCGGTCTCTGGAAGAAAGCGGTCCAAAAGGCTGAGGACGGATTGGCGCGGGGTCTGCCAGTCATCGGCAAGGACGCCGCCTGTGTCGCCAGAGTTAGGGTTCCAGGACCACCACATCCATGGAATGTTCAGCTTTTCCATATAGTTGGAGATGGCATTGGCCCATGTGAGGTCGAGCGGGGTCTCAAGCCGCGACCCCCATTCGCCCATCAGGACAGGGGCGATCCCTTCCTCCGCGATGAACCCCCAGTTCTTGCGGAACACATCCTCAAGGTTGGACCCGTCGGTGAACCAGGGCTGGGGGTGGACGGAGTTCGGATAGTCGTGGGGAGAATAGACGAGCTTGTTGGGCTCGCTCAGCACCACGGGCCTGTCGCGCACCCCTTGCAGATTGCCGCCCCACCAGTAGGTGTCGCCGTCATAGGTGCCGATCCCCTCAACGATGATCAGCCAGTCGGGTGCAATGGCAAGGACGGCATTGCCGATTCGCTCAGCCGCTGCCGCCCAGTCCGTGGCGGAACCATCGCCCCAGGTGCCATTGTGGGGCTCGTTGATGAGGTCGGCGCCGATAATGGCAGGCTTGTCATGGTAGCGCTCGGCCATCTTGCGCCACTCGTCGATGACGTCGGCCTCCGTGCGTCCGTCGCCGAACCACAACCCGTTGTCGTTGGGTCCGCCGCCAGGGGGGCCGCGGTGATAGTCCAGCAGGATGCGAAGGCCGATGGTGTCGGCATAGTCGACAATGGCGTCGAGGATTTCCAGGCCATTGAGGTCCACAAGGTCGGGGTTCAGCCCATAGTCGATGCCGCTGGGGTTGGCACCATCGGTGTCCACGAACTCGCCCGAGAAGGGGACGCGCATGGCGTTGAAGCCGAGGGACTTCACCTCGTCCATCATCGCGCGCCAGTTGCGGGCCCAAAGGCCGTGGGCGACGAAAATGTCGGTCTCAAAGCCGAACCAGTTCACCCCGTGGATGGAGACGGGGTTGCCGGCCGAATCGATGATGCTGGCGCCCCGTGTGGAAAACGGCCCTGGGGCGAAGCTGTCCTCCGGAAGGCCTTCGCCGGTGCCGCTGGGTTCGGCCACACGCGGGCCTTCCACCGTCAGTTGTCCACCTGCTTCAACGCCTGCGGTGGCTGACACTTCCGACAGTTGTTGACCGCTGGTGCCAAGGACGGTGGGTGAGACGCTTGGTGGGGCCGCAGGACTTTCTGGCGCTGCCGGTGTGGAGGGCGGGGAGGGGATCGGGCCGACGCCAGAGGGCGTGTCCTGTGCGGCCGTTTCCACCGCTAGGTCGCTGGCGCGGGTCGCCTGGAAACCAAGGGCTGAAACCGTGCCGTTCCCCTCCATCTCAAAGCCGAATGTGATGGCGGTGCCTGCCTCCACGGTCTGATTATAGTCCACAGCGCCAAGGGTGTAGACGGTGCCGTTGCGATCCAGCACCTGTGCGTTCCAGATGTTGACGATGGTGCCGCCCGCATCCACCTCCACCTGCCAGCCATCCAGCGCAGCGCTGGCCCCCAAGGTGAGGTCCACCACAGCGCCGCCGTCCCACGCTTCGCGGGTCGTGGTGGTCAGGCGCGCATCGGCCGAGGCGAGATCGCTCATGGCACGTTCCCCTTCTGCAGGTTGCGTCTTAGGCGGGGCGTGCAAGGCTGGCAACGTCGCATAGGGCCGCGATGGCGCTTGCCCGGCACGATGGGTTGGCGTAGGGACTTACGGGTGTGGCGACGTGGCGGAGTGGTTACGCAGCGGACTGCAAATCCGTGTACGCCGGTTCGATTCCGGCCGTCGCCTCCAACTCTGTCGCGGATCACGGCGGGCGCCATCCGCCGCCCGCCGCATGACCGTCATTTGGGAACACGTCTATGGGCGACACCGCCGCTTTGCGCACGCGCATGGTCAACAACCAGCTCCGCACCTTCGATGTGACGGACCACCGCGTCCAGGACGCGATGCTGGAGGTTCTGCGCGAGCACTATGTGCCTGCCGACCAAAAGGCGATCGCCTATTCCGACGAAGCCATCCCCATCGCCCGCGACCATCTGGGCCGTCCCGCACGCACCATGACGCGCCCTCAGGTGCTGGGACGCATGCTCCAGGCCGCCCAGGTGAGCGAGGACGATGTGGTCCTGGTGGTGGGCGCAGGGCTTGGCTACACCACAGCCGTCATCGGCCTTCTGGCAGGGTCTGTCATTGCCCTTGAGTGCGATGCTTCGCTCGCCGAAAAGGCAAGCACCACCCTTGAGGCCGACGATGTGACCAACGCCGTCGTGGTGACAGGGGATCTTGAGGACGGTTACGCCTCAGAAGCCCCTTATGACGTGGTGTTCGTGGATGGCGCCATCGAAGTGCCGCCCACAACCCTTCTGGACCAGGTGAAGGACGGCGGCCGGCTGATCGCCATTGAAGGGGAGGGGCTTGCCGGCAGGGCCAAGCTTTATGAGAGGGCGTCCACGGGCCTGTCCTCGCGCACACTGTTCAACGCTGCCGCCAGCGTTCTGCCAGGCTTCGTGAAGACGCCCGACTTCGTCTTCTAAGGTGTAGACCCCTCGACACCGGCTTTTGACCGGCAGGACACTTCCGACAAAGCGTGCGCTCCGCCGTTGAAGGTGAGGCTCATGAACTCGTTGAAGGCGCGGGCGGGGCCTGGCAACGGGCGACCGCGCACCCAGGCAAGGCCCACATCCATGGAGGCGATGGGGTCGACCACAAGGCGGGTCTCGATCCTCTGCCCGTCTAGCGACCAGGGCCGGTAGACCATGTCGGACAAGACCGTCACCCCCGTTCCGCTTGCGACCATGGAGCGCACGGCTTCCACCGATGAGGTGCGGAAGATCACCCGCGGCTGGCACCCTGCCGCGCGCCAGTAGCGCTCCGCGGTGCGTTCGGCCTCATCGACGGTGAGCATCACGTAAGGCTCGTTGGCAATGTCGGCCAAGGCGACGGTTTCGGCTGCCTGCAAAGGGTGATCGGCCGCGGTCCACAGCCGCCTGCGGGAGCGAATCAGCGTCTCACGGTCAAGGTTGTGCGTGTCCTCGATGTTGGCGGTGAGGATGACGGCGGTGTCGAGACGGCCCGCGACGAGGTCCTCTTCGATCACGGCGCGGGGGGCCTCGTTCAGCCGCACCGTCACATGGGGGTGGGCGCGGGTGAAGCGCGTCAGATATTGGGGCAGGAAGTAGCCTGCGACAGTGTAGGTGACACCCACCCGCACCTCGCCCTGTTCC
>JBCDCF010000251.1:0-5742 GCA_039182345.1 Pseudomonadota bacterium | reverse complement strand
GTTTGATGTCGAACTAAATAGTTCGACGCCAAACCAAAATCAATGCAGGAGGCTGTCGATCGCGAAGGCGTGGGTTTGTCGGCGAGCGCGCGTCCGGCTCGATCTGGGTCAGATCGAGCGAAGAGGACATGCGCCAGACGTACTTTAGAGTGTTGGGTAGCCGAGTTGGGTGCGCATAACGGCGGGGTCGGGCTGCAACTCTCTGGTGGCCGCAAGGCTGGTGGCCCCGCTGGACTTGGAGAGCTTGCGGCCGTTGGCACACAGGATCAGCCTGTGGTGATGGTAAGCCGGCGCAGCAAGCCCGAGGAGCGCCTGGAGAAGGCGGTGGATTGCCGTTGCGGGACGAAGGTCAGCCCCCCGCACCACATGGGTGATTGCCTGGGCAGCATCGTCCACCACCACCGAGAGGTGATAGCTTGTGGGCACCTCCTTGCGTGCCAGCACCACATCGCCCCATGCGGCCGGGTCGGTCGCCACCTGTGCGGGGTTCCCACCAAGGCCATCCACTTCGGTGAAGGTCTGTACGCCCACCGCTTCGAGCGCCCTGTCCATGCGAAGACGCCAGGCGGCTGGGGCATCCTCGGCGCGCCGCCGTGCGGTCTCCTCAGGGCCGATCACCGCCTCGTCGCCTGCAAAGCGGGGGGCGCCGTCGGGGTCGCGGCCGGCCCACCGGGTGGCTTTGGCGGCGGCGATCTCCTTGCGTGTGGCAAAGGAGGGGTAGATGAGGTCGGCGTCCCGCAACCGTGACAAAGCGTCTTCGTAGGCGGCGAAATGCTCCGACTGGCGGCGCATGGGCGGCTGCCAGGCAACGCCGAGCCAGGCGATATCGTCAAGGATCGCGGCTTCAAAATGGGGGCGTGCGCGGCTGCGGTCGATGTCTTCCATCCGCACGGTCATGGGTGTGTCCAAGGCTTTTGCCATCGCCTCGTTGGCAAGGAGGCTGAGGGCATGGCCTTTGTGGAGGGGACCGTTGGGGCTGGGGGCAAATCGCAGCATCGATAGGTGATGGGTCCATCGCCCGTCTGCCACAAGTCCAACTCTGGCGAAGCGCGCAAGGATACTGTTGAAAGGGGGGATGCCTGCCGCCCAAGAGCCCATCAGAACACAGGCCGACGTGGATGCCGCCGCCCGCCGCCTTGCCGCGCGCGATACCGTCCTTGCCGCAATCCTTGAGCGCGTGCCGACGGTGCCGCTGCGCCTTCAGGCCGCCGGCCTTGAGGGGCTGTTGCGCATCGTGATGGGCCAGCAGCTCTCCACCACCGTTGCCGCAACACTGTGGACGCGTGCGGTGGCAACGCTGGTGCCCCTCAACGCGGCCACCTTGCGCGCCGCCGATGACGACACGCTGCGCCAGGCAGGCTTCTCCCGCCCCAAGATGCGCACGGTGCGTGCCATTGCCGAGGCGGTGGACGGCGGGCTCGACCTTGAGGCGCTGGCCGATGCCCCCGGGGAGGAGGCCCACGCGCGGCTCTTGTCGATCAAAGGCATCGGCCCGTGGACGGCCGATCTTTATCTGATGTTTTGTGCAGGCCACCCGGACATTTTTCCCGTCGGCGACCTTGCCTTGCGCAAGTCCGTCAAGACCGCCTACGGCCTTGATGAGACGCCCGACGGGCCCGCCCTTACAGAGTTCGCAAAGGCCTGGACGCCCGAGCGGTCCACCGCAGCGCGCCTCCTTTGGGCTCATTATCGCCTTCCCAAGGCGGACGATTTGGGCACACTCTCTGACCGCGACGAGCAAGCACCGGGTTTTCCACTATGACTGCGCTTTCATGACGCCTCTCAGCGGCCCCCGCCGACCGCCTGCGTCAGGCACGCCCCCCACATCCATCGTTGTCTTCCTGCACGGCTATGGCGCGGACGGGTCTGACCTCATCGCCCTTGCGGACGTGTTTGCACGGGCACTGCCCGGCACCCTCTTCCTGTCGCCCGATGCGCCTGGCATGACCCCCATGGGCGGGCGGGAGTGGTTCCCCCTCACCATGCGCGACCCGAGCGAGTATCGCCGCGGTGTGGAAGCGGCCGCCCCGCACATCCACACATTTTTGGACGCCGAGCTTGCCCGCTACAGCCTCGATGAAAGCCGCCTTGCGCTGGTGGGGTTCAGCCAAGGCACCATGATGGCACTGGCGGTCGCCTACAAAAGGCCGCGACCCGTTGCCGCCGTGGTGGGGTTTTCGGGCCTCAGTGCCGACCCAGAACCGGCCGATCTGGTGCCTGCACCGACGCTTCTGGTCCATGGAACGGCCGACGAGGTGCTGCCTGCCGGGCTCACCCTTCAGGCAGCCCAAACCCTCGGTGGGGCGGGCGTTCCTGTGGAGTGGCACCTGCGCCCGGGACTTGGCCACGGCATCGACCAGGAGGGGCTCGCCATGGCCGGCGATCACCTGGCAAGGCACTTACCCCAGTAACGGAAAGGCCAATTCCGCCAACGGTCTTCACACACCCGTCATGAAGGCTGTAGATAGAAGGGTGTGTCGACTTCGTGATTCGTCCTTAGTGGAGACAGTGGCGTGACCATCGCGGTGCACCCCGATGCTCATCCGACCTTGGTGCTGAACGCCGACTATCGTCCGCTCAGCTATTACCCGCTTTCGCTCTGGTGCTGGCAGGACGCCATCAAGGCCGTCTTCCTGGACAGGGTGAACATCGTGTCGGAGTACACGACGGAAGTGCGCAGTCCGTCGTTCAAGATGCAGTTGCCGTCGGTGGTCTCCTTGAAGACCTATATCCGCCCGGCGCGCTTTCCCGCGTTCACACGGTTCAACGTGTTTTTGCGCGACCGGTTCGAGTGTCAGTATTGCGGCTCTTTGGACGATCTGACGTTCGACCACCTGGTGCCCCGCTCCAAAGGCGGGCTGACCACGTGGGGCAATGTCATCACCGCTTGTTCGCCCTGCAACCTGCGCAAGGGCAACAAGAGCTGCAAGACGGCCGACATGTTCCCGCGCCAGCACCCTTACCGGCCGAGCGTGCAGGATCTTCACAACAACGGCAGGCTGTTCCCGCCGAACTATCTGCACGACAGCTGGCTCGACTTCCTCTACTGGGACACCGAGCTGGAGCCCTGACAGCGGCCCCACCGCCACTGAAATGCGCGCCCCCAGAGGCGCGCTTTTTTGCGTCTTGGCCAGGCCGCATGTCTGCCCGGCGACGGTGCGCGGGTCCACGAAAGGGGCAAGCGCACTAGCTTCCCGTCATCGAACCCAAGGAGGACAGAGGGCCTTATGCAATACCTTCACACCATGGTGCGCATCACCGACGTCGACGCATCGCTTAACTTCTACTGCAACGTGCTCGGCCTTAAGGAAGTGCGGCGCATGGAAAGCGAGAAGGGCCGCTTCACGCTCATCTTCCTTGCCGCGCCCGAGGACGAGGAGCGCGCAAAGAGCGATGCCAAGGCTCCCATGCTGGAGCTGACCTACAATTGGGATCCTGAGGAGTACTCGGGCGGCCGCAATTTCGGCCACCTCGCCTTCCGCGTGGACGACATCTACGCCACCTGCCAAAGGCTCATGGACAATGGCGTGACCATTAACCGTCCGCCGCGCGATGGGCACATGGCGTTCGTGCGCTCCCCCGATGGCATCTCCATCGAGCTTCTTCAGGCAGGCGAGTCGAAGGCGCCGGCAGAGCCCTGGACGTCCATGGAAAACACGGGCAGCTGGTAACGGCAGAGCGCCTGTCGGGGCGATGGCGATGGCGATGGTGTGGGGGGCGGCAGACGCTAAAAGTCTGTGGCGATGCCCTTCACCTCCCAGTCGCCGTAGCGCACGGGTTCGGGGCCTTTGCGTCCGCCCGTCTCAGGCGCTGCGGCGCCATCTGCAGCCTGTGCGGCCGCATCGCGCCGGGCCTGCGCTTCGGCAAGGGCGCGCTTGGCGGCCTCTGTCAGTGCCGGTTTGGGCTGTGCGGGGGCATCATCGCTCATGGCAGGCAGGTAGCGCTTTGGCGGAGCCGGTTCAACGGCTGCCGATGGCACAGGCCCTTGCCCCGCCATTGGTCGCACCCCTCGCGAGAAGCGCCTCCTCACGCGAATGACAGACGGTCGCGCAGGCCGAACCACAGCATGGCAAGGCCGGCGATGGGTGTTTGCAGAAGCCGGCCGCCAGGAAAGTCCGGCACGGGCAGGCGGGCAAAAAGGTCGAGCGCATCATCCTCGCCCAGCACCGCCTTTGCGATCACCTCGCCAGCAAAGTGTGCAAGCCCCACCCCCTGGCCGGAATAGCCTGCCGCCACGTAGACCCCCGGCGTCAACCGCCTGATGAGGGGTACCCGTGTGGGCGTGATGGCAAGGGTACCCGACCACGCCCGCTCGATGGCAACGCTTCTCAGCGCCGGATAGACCTCAGCGAGGTAGGGGCGCACGAAGGCGGCCACATCGCGCGGCTGCCTGCCGAAACTCTCCCCGCCGCCGAAGATGAGCCGGCCCTCATCATCTTGTCTGAAGTAGCGGACCACCTTGCGGGTATCGCTGACGGCCTCCCCGTTGGGGATGAGATCTGTACCGAGCGGTGCGGTGGCGGCAATGTGGTTCACCAAAGGCAGGATCTTGCGGTCCACCAGGGGGGCAAGGCCTCGCAGATAGCCGTTGCCGGCAAGGATCACCGCCGGCGTCTGGATCACCCGTTCGCTGCCGGCCTGGCGGACGGTCACGCTGTGCTCACCCCCCTGCCGCGTCTTCAAACCGACGGCAAGCACCCCTTCGTGGACAAAGGCCCCGGCCAGTGCTGCCAGCCGAGCGAGCCCTAAGGCGAATGCGTAAGGGTTGAGGTGGCCGCCCGACGGGTCGCGAACCCCGCCCACATAACGCGTGGTGCCGATGGCCTCGGCAAGCGCTGAACGGCCAAGCACGGTCTGCTCCACCCCATGCCGATCGGCGAGGTAGGCCGCGTAGGACGTCGTTTCGTCGAATTCGGCGGTGGTGTGGGCGGCCTCTATGAGGCCGGGGCGAAACGCGTCTTCGGCGCCCATGTCGGCAAGGCGCTTGTGCGTGGCGGCGACGGCGGCACACCCCAGCTCCCAAAGGGCATCGGCGGTCTCTTGGCCAAGCTTTTGGGCAAGCCAGATCTGGTCCCGCCGCTGACCGGGATGAAGCTGGCCGCCATTGCGCCCCGATGCCCCTTCCCCCACGCGCCGCGCCTCGAGGACGCAGGCACGCCGGCCGGCCCGGGCCAGGTGGAGTGCGGCGGACAGACCTGTGAAGCCGCCGCCGATGACCACGGCATCGGCCCTTTCAGGCAGACTGTCGAGGGCGGCAAGGGAAGGGCGCGGACGGGCGTCAAGCGCATAAACCGTGTCCGACACGCGGCGGCGTCACACGTTGAGGAGCAGATACTCCCGCTCCCACGGGCTGATCACGCGCATGAACGTCTCGAACTCGGCTTGCTTCACCGCCCGGTAAGTGGTGACGAAGGATTTGCCGAAGAGCCCTTCCAGCGGTTCGCACTCCTGGAACAGCGCCACCGCTTCCAAAAGGCCGCGGGGCAGGCCGTAGGGAAGGTTCCTGGCCGACCCCTCAATGGGTTCTTCAGGCGTCAACTGCTCCTCAAGGCCGAGAAGACCGCACGCCAAGGAGGCGGCAAGGGCAAGGTAAGGGTTGGCGTCTGAGGAGGGGATGCGATTCTCAAGCCGCCGCGCCTCAGGCTTTGAGTGGGGGACGCGCAGGCCGACGGTCCTGTTGTCGTACCCCCAGTGCACGTTGATGGGGCTTGCCGTGTAGCGCTCCAGCCTGCGGTAGGAGTT
>JBCDCF010000250.1:0-5754 GCA_039182345.1 Pseudomonadota bacterium | reverse complement strand
CCTTCAGGCCACCAACGGGCAGCCGCCGGGGGTGGGGACGGCCGACGCGGCCGCTACCATCGCGCTTTCGGTCCATCAGATGGTGACACAGGTGTGGCCTGCGGCGGTGCGGCAGGCCGTGCTTGGCGGTGGCGAGGCCTTGTCTGACACCCGCCACCACCTGTTTGCCATCCGCTGGACCGCAGACGGACGCATAGGGATTGGCGGCATGGCACCCCTCGGGGAGATTGGCGCCAAAGCCCGTGTGGCAAGGGTGGCCGCGCGGCGCCTCGCCGGCGTGTTCGCACCGCTTGAAGGGGCGCGCATCGAGGGCCACTGGCGCGCCCATGCCATGCTGACGGGGGACTTTCTGCCCCGCCTCCACCAGCTGGGCGCGCGTCGCTACGCCGTATCCGCCTGCAACGGACGGGGAATTGTGATGGCCACCCTCCTCGGCACAGCTTTGGCGGATGTGTTTGCCGGCAAGTCGGCGACCTTTCCCCTGCCGCCGGCAACACCTGCACCCATGCGCTTTCGCAGCCTTGCGGGGTGGGTGCCAAAGCTCCTCCTCCCGCTGGCGATCGTTGCCGACAAACGCGCGGAGCGTTGACGGGACGTGGCCGCAACGCCACCCTTTCGCCCACCACACCAAGGGAAGGATTGCCCCATGTCCGAGCGCTCGGCGCCGCGGCCGCGACGGTCGTTCATCTTCGTGCCGGGGCTGCGGCCCGACATGGTGCCCAAGGCCTTGTCCTGCGGCACCGACATTGTGTGCGTGGAGCTGGAAGACGGCATTGCTCCGAAGGACAAGGATGCCGCCCGCGCGGCCGCCTTGACGTACTTTGAAACGCCTGAGGCGGACGATGGTGTGGAGCGGATCGTGCGCATCAACTGCCTGCGCACCGCTGTGGGCCTGGCAGACGTTCAGGCCGTCCTTGCCACATCAACCCCGCCGCCTGCCTTGATGCTCCCCAAGGTGAAGGGACCTGAAGAGGTGGTCTGGCTTGATGATCTTCTCACCGAAAAGGGCCACCCGTGCCGCCTTCACATCATCATCGAGACCAATGAAGGGCTGAACGCGGCCTGCGACATTGCACAGGCGAGCGCGCGCATCGATGCGCTCTTTTTCGGCGGGGTGGATATGGCCGCCGACCTTGGCTGCAAGAACCAGTGGGAGCCGTTGCTCTATGCCCGCTCACGTGTGGTCCACGCTGCGTCCGGGGCAGGGGTGGACGCCATCGACGTGCCCTTCTTGGATCTTGACGATCCTGCCGAGCTTGAGCGGGCCTGCCACAAGGCCCGCGATCTTGGCTTTTCCGGCAAGGGGGCGATCCACCCCAAGCAGATCCCCATCATCAACCGCGTCTTCTCCCCCAGCGAGGCGGAGGTGGCGCGCGCGGAGCGGATCTTGAGCGCTTTTGCCGAGGCCGACACGGGGCTTTTGGTGATCGACGGCAAACTGGTCGAAAAGCCTGTGCTGCGGGAAATGGAGAGGATTGTGGCCACCGCTTCGCGCATTGCGTCCTGACCGCGGCGCGCCCCTTCCCATCGTTTCCGTGCCTGTGCCATCCTTTGGTTAAACATCACACGTCCAGGAGCCGTTCATGCCAGCCCAACGCGCGCTTGCGAGCCTTGCCGCCGTCCTCTTCCTTGGCGGGGCCGCCGCAGCCGACACCGTCGAATGGCGCTTCAACAACAACTATGCACCGACGCGCCCTGAATCGGGCCACATCCGCGACCTTGCCGAGGACATTGCCCAGCGCACCGATGGTCGGCTGAAGATCACCGTGTCCGAAGGCGGCGCCATGGGCCTGAAGGACGCCGATGCCCTGCGCTCCATGAATGCTGGCACCCCGCACATGGCCTTCATCTGGCCGCCGTTCCTGGGCCGCGATGCGCCCGACATTGCCAATGTCTACGTCTTCGGCCTCGTCTCTAGCGCCGATGAGCATCTGGCCGCCTTGCCAGCGGTGAAGGAGGTGCTTGAGGAGGGGATCGAGAAGCGCGGCATCGAGGTGGTCGGCTTCATGGGCCTGTCCCTTTACAATGCGTCCGTCTTTTGCCGCGAACCTGTGCGCAATCTTGACGAACTGCGCCAGGTGAAGCTGCGCGTGGGCACGCGCGAGCAGGTGGAGACCTTCACAAAGCTCGGGGTTGCGGCACAAATCGTCCCCCAGAACGAACTTTACACAGCGCTCCAGAATGGCGTGATTGACTGCGCGCTTTATACAGCGCGGTTCGCCAACTCCATCTCCCTTCAGGAAGTGGCCCCGCACGCCACCTATGTGGGCTTTCCCTTCCCGCCGGCCCCTTACGCCATGATGGTCAACAAAGCCGCCTGGGACGGGCTGCCCGATGACCTCAAAGCCCACGTGGAAGAGGCGATGACCGCCCTTGCCGACAAGACGTTCGACTTCACCAAGGATGCTGAGGCCGAGGTGGCCGCGCGCGCGTCGACAACAGAGCAGGGCGTCACCTGGTACCCCGACTTCTCGGCCGACGAGATCGACGAGATCCGCGCCGCTGCCATTGAAACCTGGGCAGAGCTTGCGGCCGATGCTGGAGGGGATGCTGAGGCCTACCGCCAGAAAATCCTCTCAGCGCTGCCTTGAGGGACGCGTCAGGCCCGCCCACCGTGGCGGGCCGCATCGATACGGCCATTGTGTGGGCGGCGCGCGGCCTCGCCGCCCTTGGTGCGGCCATGGTGGCGGCAATCTTCATCATCGTTCTGGCAGCGGTGGTGATGCGCTATCTGGTCTCCGCCCCGTTCCGCTTTACCGAAGAGTTGTCGGGGCTTCTCCTCGCAATGACCGTGTTCTTGACGCTGCCTTTCACCCTTGCCGCCCACCGCTCCATCCGCGTCACCATTGTTTCAGACAGGGTGGGCGGGACGCTGCGGCGCATCCTTTGGGTGGTGGGGCAGGGGGTGCTTGTGGCCTTTGCCTCGGTGTTTGCCTATGAGGCCTACAAGATCACCGAGTTCACGGTGATGCTTAACTTGCGCACCGAAGTCTCCCGCCTCGACCTTGCCCCTTTCATGGTGGCGATGACGGTGGCTGTGGCCGTTGCCGCCTTCATAGGTGCATGGCAGGCCCTTCGCCCGCCACCTGACACGGGCCGTTGACGCAGGCTCTACTGGGCGGTGCCTTGGGCGGGCCCGTCATCATCGGCAATGTCGGCAAGCGCGTTGAGGGCGTTGCTGACAATGGCTTCCAGGCCTTCAAGGGTTTCGGGGTCAAGGCTGACGGTGGGATGAGACAGGCCTTCGATGGCGGTCCTCACGGCCGCAAGACGCTCGCTGAGACGGTCGAGCTGTGGTGCAAGGGCTTGTGCAAGGCGCCGGGTGGAGCCTTCGCCCCTGTCGGCGGCCCGCTGCTCTACGCTTTGGCGCAAGGCCGCCACGTCGTCTGCGATTGCTGCCATGCGCGCTTCGATGGCGCTGGGGTCAAGGCCCGCCCCTTCGATGGCGGACCGGCCGATGTCCCGCGCGCTGCTTTGGGCAAAGTCATGGACGGCGTTGACCGCAAACCCCACCGCAAGGGCCGCCAGGATGATGAGGATGATGGAGGCATTGAGGAGCGCCAGGATGAGGCTTTTGAGGGCTGTGCCCAAGCGTCCTGCGAATGTGGCCATGGTGTGGTCTCCCGCGCTGGTGCTGCCGCCTTTAGGGCTGCACACCCTAGCGCGCTTGCCGTTCAGGTTGGATCAACCTGAGCGAAGAGCAATCGCGCCAGATATTGGGTGCGCGCACGTTATCACCCGCTCAGTGTGATTCACACTGAGCGGGTCGTGCCCTAGGGCAAGCGCGTGGAGGATGTCGCCTCCGCAAGAGGCCTTGCGGCAGAGGCGTGTGCTGATCGCCCGATCTCGCCCTGGCCGCGCAAGACGCGCAGGAGCGTGGATCGGCGGCGTTTATGGGGCCAGGAGGGCTCGCAGCCGCGGCGCGAGTGTGGCAAGGGAGGCGCCATGAGCCACGACACCATCCTCATCATCGACTTCGGCAGCCAGGTCACCCAACTGATCGCGCGGCGTGTGCGCGAGGCGGGGGTGTTTTCCGTCATCGCCCCTTACACGACAGCGCTCGAGGCGTTTCATAAGCATCGCCCCAAGGGGGTGATCTTTTCCGGCGGACCGGCCTCCACCCACGAAGAAGGCTCCCCCAGGGCACCGCAGGAAATTGTGGATGCGGGGGTGCCGCTGCTTGGCATCTGCTACGGCCAGATGGCGATGACCGAGCAGATGGGCGGCCGGGCTGAAGCGGCCGACCATCGCGAGTTCGGCCGCGCCACGGTAGACGTTGTGGACAGCTGCGCCCTTTTCGACGGGCTCTGGTCCCCCGGGGAGACCCACACGGTGTGGATGAGCCATGGCGACCGTGTGGTGGAGCCTGCGCCAGGGTTTCGCGTGGTGGCCCGCTCCGAAGGCGCCCCATTTGCCATCGTTGCCAATGACGAGCGCCGCGCCTACGGGCTGATGTTCCACCCCGAAGTGGTCCACACCCCCGATGGGGCGCGGCTGATCGAAGGCTTTGTGCGGCGCATCGCAGGCGCCACGGGCGACTGGACCATGGCCGCCTTCCGCGAGGAGACCATCGCCGCGATCCGCGCACAGGTGGGCACAGGCAAAGTGATCTGCGGGCTTTCGGGCGGGGTCGATTCCACCGTCACAGCCGTTCTTCTGGCCGAAGCCATCGGCGATCAGCTCACCTGCATTTTCGTCGACCATGGCCTGTTGCGTCAGAACGAGGCGCAGGACGTTGAGGCCATGTTCGCCGGCCGCAACGATGTTGTCTTCAACAAGGTGGATGCGGCCGACGCCTTCCTCACCGCCCTTGACGGCGTTGCCGACCCTGAGGCGAAACGCAAGACCATCGGCCGCCTCTTCGTGGAGGTGTTCGAGAAGGAGGCGCGGGCCGTCGGCGGTGACTTCCTCGCCCAGGGCACCCTTTACCCCGATGTGATCGAGAGCATCTCGGCGACGGGTGGGCCGTCCGTCACCATCAAGTCCCACCACAATGTGGGCGGTCTGCCGGAGCTCATGGGCTTGAAGCTGGTGGAGCCCTTGCGGCTGTTGTTCAAGGACGAGGTGAGGGCGCTTGGCCGCGAACTTGGCCTGTCGGACGTGTTCGTGGGGCGCCATCCGTTCCCAGGGCCCGGCCTTGCGATCCGCCATCCTGGGCCCGTCACGCCCGAGGGGCTCGACACCTTGCGCAAGGCCGATGCCATCTACATCGAGGAGATCCGCGCTGCTGGCCTTTACGATGCCATCTGGCAGGCCTTCGCGGTGATCTTGCCGGTCAAGACCGTCGGCGTCATGGGTGATGCGCGCACTTACGAGAACGTGCTTGCCCTTCGCGCCGTCACCTCCACCGATGGGATGACGGCGGACGTCTACCCCTTCGACCCGCAATTCCTCTCCCGCGTCGCCTCTCGCATCGTGAACGAGGTGCGCGGCGTCAACCGCGTGGTCTATGACGTCACGTCAAAGCCACCCGGCACCATCGAGTGGGAATGAGGGACGAGCGCAAAAAGGATTGGCAATGAACACGTATGACTTTACCGACCGCGTCGCTGTGGTGACCGGCGGGGCGCAGGGAATTGGTGGCACCGTTGCCAAAGCTTTCTCCGACGGCGGTGCCAAGGTGGCGCTGTGGGACCTTGATCGTACCCTCGCCGACCGCCATGCCGAGGCCATCGGTGGGCAAGCCTTTTCATGCGATGTGGCCGACTTTGCGTCCGTCGAGTCGGCCCACAAGGCGACCGTTGAGGCGTTCGG
>JBCDCF010000249.1:0-5755 GCA_039182345.1 Pseudomonadota bacterium | reverse complement strand
GTTCGATGCCCTCTTCCACATCCTGCCCCTTGGCACGGACATGGACAAAGTGGCCGCAACGCCTGCCGATGCGCCCCGCCTTCAGTGGGAGCCCGAGGCCCGTCAGATCCTCGATGAGGTTGTCCAGCGCACCCCCATCCTGACCCGCATCTCCGCCGCAAAACGGCTTCGCGATGGCGCTGAGCGCCGTGCCGAAGCCCGCGGCACCACCACAGTTTCTGCCGCCGACGTCAAAGGCGCATCCGTCGAAAGGGTATCCGCATGACCTCTCAGACGCTCAACGCCCCGCACACCCGTTCCATCTCGGAGCGGTTGGCCGATACAGCGCTCGACCCCGTCGAGGGGCGCAAGCGTGAGTATCGCGTGATCTTCGCTCTGACCTTCATCGTCCTGGTGACGGTCTTTGCGTTGGCGCGGCTGTTCACCTTCCTCGGCCCGGCCCCCACAGGGCGTCGGTCCGTTCTGCAAGAGGCGCGCTCAGCCACCCTTGCAGCTTTGCCGTACGCGTACCGGCACTGAACCGAAATTCCCCTCGGCGAAAGGCGGGGGGATGTGGTCGTGGCAATCCGCGACATGTTGGCCGCTTCGCGGCGGCGGGGCTTCGTGCCCGCATCTGGAGGACTACTGAATGTCAACTGAAGATCGGACCAGCATGGTTTCGCTGTCCGGCCTCACCGCGGATGAGGCCAAGGCGTTCCATGGCGTCTTTATGTCGAGCTTCGTGGGTTTCACGCTCGTCGCCATTGTCGCCCACATCCTGGCGTGGCTGTGGCGTCCGTGGCTGCCCGGCCCCGAGGGCTACACCTCCCTCAACGAAGGGCTCACCACCGTGGCCCAAATCGCCAGCCCGTTCATCGGCTAAACGAAGGAGTTAGCTCATCATGTGGCGCACTTGGCTGCTATTCGATCCGCGTCGGACGCTCATCGCGCTGTTCGCGTTTTTGTTCATCTTGGCGATTGTCATCCATTTCATCTTGCTCTCCACCCCGCGCTTCAACTGGATTGAAGGCCCGGGTGCCGCGGCAACCTCTGCGATGGCACCGCTGCCCGCCGCACAAGGCGAGAACAGCTAACAACCTCACGAAGGCGGCGGTCCGCCCGCCGCCTCGTTTCCGCCGGTCCACGCGAGGATACGTCCTATGGCCATGCTAAGCTTTGAAAAGAAATACCGCGTCCGCGGCGGGACTCTCGTCGGCGGAGATCTGTTCGATTTCTGGTTCGGACCGTTCTACGTGGGTTTCTTTGGCGTCTTGACAGTCTTTTTTACCATCCTCGGGACGGCGTTCATCGTCTGGGGTGCGGCCATGCAGGGGAACTGGAACCCCTGGACCATCAACATCGCCCCGCCGGACCTTAAATACGGCCTCGCCTTCGCCCCCATCCGCGATGGCGGTCTGTGGCAGCTCATCACCATCTGCGCCATCGGCGCGTTCGTGACCTGGGCGCTGCGACAGGTGGAAATCGCCAGGAAACTGGGCATCGGCTACCATGTGCCTGTGGCGTTTTCGTTCGCCATCTTCGCCTATGTGACGCTGGTGGTGATCCGCCCGCTTCTGATGGGCGCCTGGGGCCACGGCTTTCCTTACGGGATCTGGTCGCACCTCGATTGGGTGTCCAACGTCGGCTACCAGTACCTGCACTTTCACTACAATCCCGCCCACATGATTGCTGTGTCGTTCTTCTTCACGACGACATTCGCGCTCTCCATGCACGGCGGGTTGATCCTGGCGGCGGCCAACCCCGGCAAGGGCAAGACGGTCGCAACGCCTGACCACGAAAACACCTTCTTCCGCGATATCATCGGCTACTCCATCGGCCCGCTCGGCATTCACAGGCTTGGCCTGTTCCTGGCGCTCAATGCCGGTTTCTGGAGTGCTGTGTGCATCGTGATCTCCGGGCCCTTCTGGACCCGCGGCTGGCCCGAGTGGTGGGGCTGGTGGCTCAACCTTCCGATCTGGTCCTAAGGGGGTAACGATGGCGCCTTATCAGAACATCTTCACCCAGGTTCAGCTGCGGACACCCCATGGGGAGCCTGGGGTGCACGCCCCGGGGGACATCTACCGCAGGCTCGGCAAGCCAGGCTTCAACTACTGGCTCGGCAAGCTGGGCGATGCACAGATCGGCCCCATCTACATGGGCGCTTTGGGCTGGGCCTCGCTGTTTTGCGGCATCATTGCCATTGAGATCATCGGTCTCAACATGTGGGCCTCGGTGGGATGGGACCCTGTGGAGTTCATCCGCCAGCTCCCCTGGCTTGCCCTTGAGCCGCCTTCGCCCCAATACGGTCTGTCCTTCCCGCCCATGGCCGAAGGGGGCTGGTGGCTCCTGGCAGGCTTTTTCCTCACAGCCTCGATCTTGTTGTGGTGGTTAAGGGTTTACCGCCGGTCGGTGGACCTTGGGATGGGCACCCATGTGGCCTGGGGGTTTGCCGCCGCCATCTGGCTCTACCTGGTGCTCGGCTTCTTCCGGCCCATTCTGATGGGATCTTGGAGCGAGGCTGTGCCCTTCGGCATCTTCCCGCACCTTGATTGGACGGCCGCGTTCTCCATCAAGTATGGCAACCTCTTCTACAACCCGTTCCATGCCCTCTCCATCGTCGTCCTCTACGGGTCGACGCTGCTGTTCGCCATGCATGCAGGCACCATCCTTGCCTGTTCCAGGCTCGGCGCCGACCGCGAGGTGGAGCAGATTGTGGACCGCGGCACGGCCTCTGAACGCGCCGGCCTCTTCTGGCGGTGGACCATGGGGTTCTGCGCCACCATGGAATCCATCCACCGTTGGGCCTGGTGGTTCGCCGCGCTGACCGCCATCACCGGCGGCATCGGGATCCTGATCACGGGCACGCTTGTGGACAACTGGTTCTTGTGGGCCGTGGAGCACGACTACGCCCCCAGCTACCCCAACGTCCTTGCCCCGGCACCTGACCCGGCCGCAGCCGCCACTGCCACCCAAGGAGCCGCTCAATGACCTTCCGATTCGGCTATACCGAGGCTGCGGTCCTTGTGGTGTCCGTGTTCCTCGTGCTGGCGATCGTATTCCTGCCGGGATATGACCGACCGCCCATCGAAACCGTCCAGAACGGCTTCCGCGGCACGGCCATGGCGCAGATCTACAACCCGCGCACCGTGGCGGCCACCTATGCCGAAAACCAGGTGCCAGAGATCGAAGGCCTGCCGCCTTTGATCACGGCAGGACCCACCGCGGCCGACAGCTACCAGAACGTCCAGGTTCTGGGGGATCTGTCCACCGCGCAATTCCTGCGCCTGATGACGGCAATCACAGCCTGGGTGTCGCCAGAACAAGGGTGCAACTACTGCCACGATGCGCAGGCAGGGTTTGCGGACGACAGCGTCTACGCCAAGCGCGTGTCGCGCTGGATGATCCAGATGACGCGCACCATCAACAACGAGTGGACCGATCACGTTGCAACGGGGGTGAGCTGCTACACCTGCCACCGCGGCAACAACGTGCCTGAGTATGTGTGGTACGACGATCCGACGCTTGCCGACACCATGGGCATGGCCGGCTATCGCGCAGGGCAGAACCGTCCGGCGGATGCGCCGCTCCTCGCATCGCTGCCTGCCGATCCCTTCGGCGCCCACCTCAGCGTGGTGGGTGACAATGACATCCGTGTGCAGTCCCTGACGGCGCTGCCCACAGGCAACAACCCCGCCACCATCCAGGACACTGAGCTCACCTACTCCTTGATGATGCACATGTCCGGTGCGCTGGGCGTGAACTGCACCTACTGTCACAACAGCCAAAACTGGTCGAGCTGGGCGGAAAGCACACCCCAGCGCACAACGGCCTGGTATGGCATCCAGATGGTGAAGTCGCTGAACTCGCTCTACATCGTGCCTTCTGCGGTGGCGCTGCCTGCGCACCGTTTGGGTCCGTCAGGTGATCCTGCAAAGGTGAACTGCGCCACCTGCCACCAGGGCGTCTACAAGCCCCTCTTCGGTGCCAACATGACCGAGGATTGGCCATCGCTGACCGCGGCCAACACCACCACGCGCGAAACGCTTCTGCCTGGCCTTGGCGATGTGGATGCGTCCATGCAGATCGGCGCGGAGATGAAGAGCGCCCGTGCCACGCCCGCAACGGATGATGCTGCGAGCGAGGACGCGGCTGAGCCGGCTGCCACGCCGTCAGAGACCGCACCTGCGGACGACTCTGCTGCCCCTGCCGATGCCGCCCCTGCGGCAGATGAGGCAGTGCCTGCAGACGACGCCGCTGCTCCCAGCGACGCCGCTCCCGCCGAGACGGCTCCGGCCAATGCTGCACCCGACGATAGCGCGGCGGCCGACACAACCACCGACACGGCGGCAGCACCGGCCACCGAGGCGACGGACGAAACCGAGCCTGCGACCGCTACCCCGGAAGCGGACGCTGCGCCGGCAGATGCGACGCCGGCCGATAACGCCGAGGCAGACACAACCACCGACACGGCGACAGCACCGGCCACCGAGGCGACGGACGAGACGCCATCGGCTGCCCCGGCGGAAGATACCGCAGCCGAAACACCGGCCACCGACAGCGCTGCAGCTCCGGCAACAGAGGCAGCGGACGAAGCACCGCCGCCCGCGGAAGCTGAGGCCGACTCTGCGACGGACGCCCAACCGGCGGCGGACACGGCCGATGCGGCGCCACCGGCCGACGATACGGACGCTGACGCGACAGAGACGACCACGTCGAACTAACCCCACGAGCCTCGGCGCCGGCCTTCCGAGGCTCGATTGCAGAGGCAACGCGTTCGACACGGCCACTCCACGACAAGAGGCCTCAGTCAGCTTCACCCGCTGACTGAGGCTTTTTCATGTGTCCGAGACGCCGACCTGATGGGTCCAAAAGCCAACCTGGTCCAAGGGTGGATCCGCCATGGCCTGGGGCTGGCTTCAACCGTTCTGCTTGGCCTGACCTGCCGGACGGGCGGGTTGTTCATCCGATCCTTCGGCAAGAGCGCGTCTTAGGCTTTTTGCGTCCGCTTGGCCTGGGTTTTGTGGTGAGGCTTGGCAGGGAGAGCCCGGGAGGTCCTTAAGACTGCCGTGGCTCTGAGATTGATGGACCCGCGGACGTGATGAAACATCTCAGGATTGGCCAAGACCGAATCGCTGCTGGGGTCCCTAAGCTTTCAGCGATTTCGCCTCAGATGATCCAGCTTCGCTCGAATCGGTGCGAGTTGGCCGTCACTCTTCGACGACAAAGCGGTCTGCTTTGCCGAGGATGAGAGACCCCAACGCGCTCTCAATCATTTCCTGACGTGCAGCAACCTCATCATCGTCCATGGCGTCACCATCATAGGCTTCGGCGAAGCCGGCCAGCATCAGTTCGAATCTTTCAGGCGTGCCCCATTGGTTGACGGATGTCAGCTGCAACGTGTGGCCCGACTTCAATGCGCCAAAGAAGGCTGCATCGATGGCGAGCTCAGCGTAGCAGTTCCAAGAAACGCACAGGACGTAACGCGCCTTTAAAGGCTCGGCGGTGTCCACCCGGACGTCAACGCCAGCCTCAAGGCGCATGGCAGCGGGCACTGACACCAACAGGCGCGTGTGTTGCCCACCCGGCTTTTCGACAATCGCGGCCGTGGCGAGAATCACCCCAAAGTCGGACCGCAGTTCTCGGCTCACCAAGCAGAGCCACTCATCCGTGTTCTGGTCCGTGCCGCAGACCTTTGCCCACGGATTGATACTGGCCCACTGACGATCGTCGGCCGCTGGTGGCGGATTGACCGTTGGCGGTCCGGCGACAGCGGTCG
>JBCDCF010000248.1:0-5758 GCA_039182345.1 Pseudomonadota bacterium | reverse complement strand
CTTCCACCGCCGGGTCCACCAGCTCGTACTTCATCTTGTTGGCCTCGGCGCGGAAGAATTGAAGGCCCTGCAATTCCTCCTCGGAGAAGGATGAGGCGCGGCGCTCAAGATCCGTCAGGTATTCATCGGCACCCTTGAAGGTGGAGATGAAGCCCGAGTTCTTGGTCATCTCAGCGCCCACTTCGGGCTCAGCGAGAATGGCGTCGATCAAGGTGTAGGCGTTGTCGGCATTGGGCGCCCCTTCGGCCACGTTGAAGGTGTAGACGAAGCCGTAGGTGCCTTCCTTGGGAATGGTCATGTCGACGGGGAAGCCGTCCATGATGAGTTTGGAGATGGGGCCGCTCCAGGCGTGGGCGAGGACCACGTCCTGGTTCACGAACATCTGCTGAATTTCAGCGCCCGCGTCGTAGAATTTGCGCACCATCGGCTTGTGCTCGATCATGAAGTCGCGCGCTGTCTGGACCACCTCGGCAGCTTTCGCAGGGTCGTCCATGTAGGCGATCATGTTGCCGTCATAGCCAAGGTAAAGCATCACCACAGACATCATGTCCTGGATGATGTAGGCGGTCTGGCCCTGATACTTGGGATCGAACATCACGTCCCAGCTCTTGGCCTCGTCGGGCGAGACCATCTCGGTGTTGTAGGCCAGAACTTCGCAGCCTGAGAGGATCGGCGCGCCCCACTTCTCACCGTTGATGACCGCCCAATCGCTTTCGGAATAGACCGGGTTGATGGTGCCCCAGTTGGACAGGCGCGAGACGTCCATGGGCGCAATCAGCCCGCCGTCGATGAACTGGCGGTAACGGTGGCCGGCAACGGTCACCACGTCTGCGGTGGTGTCGGGCTTTTCGGCGGTCAGAAGGTTGAACTGCTTGCCCTGGTCGTCCACCAGGCGAATGTTGATGGTGATGCCCGTCTGGTCCTCGAACTTCTCCTTGAAGTCGTCGGGGATGAAGTTGGCATAGGTCCACACATTGACCGCGCCGGAGGCCCGCGCGGCGGTGGTGCGCAGCACGGCAGGCGCTGCAAGAACGGCCGCACCGCCCTTGATGAGCGTGCGTCGATTGACCGTCAGCTTCGTCATGATCCCATTCCCTCTATCGTTATGGTGCCGGGCGTTGAGCCCGTTATGGTGTCGCGGCAATGCTGGCCTTGCCGTATCCCTCGCGCGACAGCTGCAAGAGTTGGTCCAACCCCAGGGCGTCGAGGTCGAGCGCGGCCAACAGATCGTTCTCGGCCATGAAATCACGGCCATAGAGCGCGCAGAAGATCTGAACGCCCGCTTTGTGTAGTGGCGCCGGCCGGCCCACAAGCTCGCCAAGCTTGACGGTGGCGAGGAGACCGTAAGGCACGTCCTCCGTCACATAGCGCGAGTCGGCCGTGGCGGGACCCGTGCCGCCGCGCCCTTCGGCGTGCATCTGTTGGTTCATGGCCGATACGCTGTCCTGGGGCACATGGAAGGACAGGCTAAAGTGCTCGAAAATGGTGCGCACCTTCAGGCCCAGCGCCTCGGCAATGGCAAGCCGCTCAGCATCGAGCGCTTCGAGCAGGCGGCCCACATTGGGGGTGACGTTAAAGCCCTGGCTCCAGGTCTCGCCATGCTCCATGCGCGTCATGTTGCAAAGGGCAATGCCCATGTGGTTTTGCGGGTTGAGGTTGCTGAGCGCAATGGCCATCAGGCTGCCGCGGTCCACAAAGCGCTCGCCGAACAGCGCCTCGCAAAGGGCACGGCCCTTTCCGCCATCTTCGGCAGGAAGGCTGGCGCAATCGATCCTCTGGCGCACGGTGTTGACGTTCACCGTGGTGCCGCTGCGACGGCCGGTGACCAATGTCGTCCCCCAGGCGAGGATCGGCCCCTGCACACCCCGTTCGGCAAGCCGCTTGGACAGGTAAAGGGCGCCGAAGGAGGCGGGGGAGGAGATGATCACAGGCTGGCCGTCGGCAAGGTGCGGCGCAAGAGCGTCGAACACGGCCTTGTGTCCATAGGCAGGCAGGGCGATGACGATGACGTCGGTGGTCTCCGCAAGGGCCTGTGCGGATGCGGCCACCACAGGGGCGAAGCTGGTCTCAACGGCGCCTTTGGCCGTCAACGGCTCGGCCTTGAAGGGGGCTGTCCCCTCCCCCGAAGGCGACCATAGGGCAGGGGTGTGGCCGGCCTTCTTCAGGAAGGCGGCTGTGCCGAGCGCGACGGCGCCTGCGCCGGCAATGCCGACGCGCTGTGCCCCGCCCACACTCACGCCCTCGTGCCGCGGTCTGGCTCTACGGGGTCGCCGAGGGTGTGCATCAAGCGATTGGCCCAGCCGAACAGGGATGCCGACAAGACAAGGTCGAGGATCTCCTCATCGCTGAGGCCCACTTCGCGCAGGGCCTCAACGTCGGTGTCCTCCGCTTCGCTGGGGGTTTTCGACAGCTTGACGGCGAAGGAGAAGATGGCGGCCTCGCGCGGCGGCAGGAGGGCGGCCTCTTCAGCGGCGAAGATCCGCTCCACCGTCTCGGTGGTCTTGGTGAGCTGGTTGTAGCGGCTGGCGTGAACGGCCGTGCAGTAAATGCAGCGGTTGACGACGGAGGCGCCGATGGCCCCTAGCTCCCGCTCGGCCCGCGACAGCCCGCCTTTGTTGTACATGATGGCGTTGAAGAGCGGCGTGCGGACGGCGAGCGTCTCCACATCGTTGGCAAGCACAAGCACATAGTCCGACACCTTGGTGTTGGACGGCGTCACCTTCAGCGCGTCGAGCTGCGCCTCGCTCGCCTCCTTAAGGTCGATGGGTTTGACCCGCGGACGCCAGGTAGGGATGGTGGTGGTGTAGTCTTCGATGATGGCGCTCACGACCGCTCTCCGATCAGCGACAGACCGTCCACCAGGCGGATCTGATAGGCAAGGAAGGCCACGAGTTCGCTGAGCCGCACGATGTCGGCATCCTCGATGCCGGCGCGTTTGAGCGCTTCGATGTCGTCCGCCACAACGGTGCGCGGCGCAGCGCCTGCCTTGTCGGCATAGTGGGCGAGCGCAGCGAGGCGGGGGTCGGCGGGGATGGCTGCGGGGTCGGTGAGGGAGGGGTCTGCCGCCTCGCCATCGGCCTCGTCTAACAAACGCTGATAGTGGGTTGTGAGGGTCGCAGACTTGTGGCGGCGGCACACGCGCACGGCAAGGGCGGCCCGTTCGCCATGGGAGAGGCCGCCAGGGTCGGCGGGGCGCAGTGCGGCCCAATGGGCGGCCTCGGTCTTATCCATCACGTCCTGGCGCGCGCTCGTGAGCGCTGCAAAGGCCGCCTCGGTCAGCCCACTTGCGGCCGCAACAACCGACCGTGTCATGATGCGGCCGTTGCGAAGGGCTTGGAGGCGCCCGCACCAAGGGGGGTTACGGTCCACTCATCGCCCAGGAGCTCGGGCTTGTCGTAGTCGAGCATCCCTTGGAAGTGGGCCTCAACGTCCTCCACGTAAAATTGCTCCGACAGGGCGCGCACGAGCCAGGACGCGCCATCGCTGATGCCTGGAATGTCGCCCGACACTTTGCCAAGGCTCGCAGAGGCGCCGTAGTTGAAGCTGTGTATTTTCGACAGCCTGGGCGCGCGGCCTGGCGTCTTTTCCATGAACGAGAAATCCCCTGCAAGGTAGGGGAACAGCGACAGGTCCTTGTTCTCCTCCCCTGGCGGCGGGGTGTAGCGGTCGCGCCAAAGGAGGATTTCGTCGGCGTAAGGGGCAAGCTCGCGCCTTGCCATGGGGTCGACGGTGAAGCCTGTGCCCAAAATCACGTAGTCGGTCTGAAGGTGGGTGCCGTCGGCAAAGGCAATGACCACCTCGTTGCCGGCCTCCTTGATGGTCTCCACCCCTTTGCCGAAGTGGAAATAGGCATTGGGGTGGCGGCTGACGCGCATGGTGGACCCGCGCGGGGCCGGCGTTTGTGTGACGAACGAATAGCGCATGAAGCGCCAGCGCCATTCGTCGGGCAAGGCAGCAAACCCGCAGGTGAAGCCGTAAGAGCCGATCCCCATCATCTTGTTGATGGTGGGCATCTCGTCCCGACGGATGAGGTGGCGCACTTCCATTGCCCCTGCCTCAAGGGCTTCGGCAGCATTGTCCACCGCTGAGGCGCCGATGCCGATGACGGCAACGCGCTTGCCCTTCAGCGCCTGAAAGTCGATCTCGTCGGCTGAGTGGGCCCAGCGGCGCCGCGGCAAGCCCGTTACGAAATCTGGAATGTTGGGGTAGCCCGTGCCGTCGCGTCCTGTGGCCATCACCACCCTGCGCGCAAGTATGGAGGCCTCCGCGGCGCCTGAAATGTGAAGGCGCAGGTCCTCCCCATCAGGGACGATGGTCTCCACCTTGACGCCGTTCTCCAGGGGGATGGCAAGGGCTTTGCGGTACCACTTCAGGTAATCCATCCACATGGGGCGGGGGATCTTGTCCAGCGCCTCCCACTCCGCCTCGCCGAACTGTGCGGTGAACCAGGCGCGGAAGGTCAGCGGCCCCATTCCATAAGCAGGACCTGTGAGCTGCTTGGGTGAGCGCAAGGTCTCCATGCGCGCATAGGTGAGCCAAGGCCCCTCTTCCCCTTCAGGCGCCTTGTCGAGGATGCGCACACCGTCGATCCCGCCGCACTGAAGGGCAAAATGCACCAGGAGGCCGCACATGCCGCCGCCGATAATGACCACATTGTGGACCGGTTCCTCACCGCGGACCCGCTTGGGCACCCAAGGGGCTGCGGGGCGCAAGAGGTTCTGTAGGTCCTCTTGAAGGCGCGCCTCAAGCGCGTCCAGTCCCGCTTCGCCGGTCATAGTGCCCCCTTTTGTGCCGCACGGTGCCGCCTCTGACGACGCAACGGATGTGCCGGCCCACACACCACAAGCTCATAAGGCGCAATAATGGGTGTGGCCAGTGCGCGTCACAAAAACTCGCGCCGCGCCATGCAAAAATGTGGCACCACCAGGTCAGCCGTCCATCAGCCTTCACCCTAGCATTTTAGGACCCGTCGATGATCTCAGAAGACCACATCCGCAAGACCGCGTTTGCGATGCCCTTCACCTCCCCCGCCTACCCGTGCGGGCCTTACCGGTTCGTGGACCGTGAGTTTCTGGTCATCACCTATCGCACCGATCCGGAAGCGCTCGCCAAGGTGGTGCCTGCGCCGCTGGAGGTGGGCGAGCCCATCGTGAAGTACGAGTTCATCAAGATGCCCGACTCCACGGGTTTTGGCAGCTACACCGAAAGCGGGCAGGTGATCCCCGTGTCCTACAAGGGTCAGGCCGGCGCCTACGTCCACGCCATGTACCTTGACGATGGCCCGCCCATCTTTGGCGGGCGCGAATTGTGGGGTTTTCCGAAGAAGTACGCGTCGCCCAAGATGGAGGTGCGCAAGGAGACCCTTGTGGGCACGCTGGACTTCAACGGGGTTCAGGTGGCCGTCGGCACCATGGGCTACAAGCACCGCGCGCTTGACGAAGCGGCGGTGATGTCCTCCCTCACCGCCCCCAACTTCCTCCTGAAGATCCTGCCCCACGTGGACGGGTCGGCAAGGGTGTGCGAGCTGGTGCGCTACCACATGACCGACATTGTCTATAAAGGCGCCTGGGCGGGGCCTGCCGCCCTTGACCTTCGCCCCCACGCCATGGCCCCCGTCGCCGACCTTCCCGTGCGCGAGGTTTTGTCAGCAACGCACATCCTTGCCGACCTCACACTCGGCCTTGGCGAGGTGGTTCACGACTATCTGGCCTGATTGCCCACCCCCTCCCCGTTGTGGCGGACGGGCAATCGACCGTAG
>JBCDCF010000247.1:0-5774 GCA_039182345.1 Pseudomonadota bacterium | reverse complement strand
GTGCATGCGCCCATCCTTCGCCTGATCCAGCGCCACCTTCATGATCTCTTCGGTGATGCCGTCGATCTTGATGTCCATCTGCAGCGA
The DNA here is from genome assembly GCA_039182345.1 of Pseudomonadota bacterium. Classification (GTDB taxonomy): domain Bacteria; phylum Pseudomonadota; class Alphaproteobacteria; order Rhizobiales; family Amorphaceae; genus Acuticoccus. Next base: position 5,687 of record JBCDCF010000247.1, on the reverse strand, counting down.
GGTGACACCGTTTTCCGACCCGGCCACCTTGAAGTCCATGTCGCCGAGGTGGTCCTCATCGCCCAAAATGTCGGACAGGACCGCGAAACGATCGCCTTCCTTGATGAGACCCATGGCAATGCCTGCCGTCGGGGCGGACATGGGAACACCAGCATCCATCAGCGCCAGCGACGTGCCGCACACGGTCGCCATGGAGGAGGAGCCGTTGGACTCGGTGATCTCTGAGACCACGCGCACGGTGTAGGGGAAGTCGTGATGGGCGGGGAGCATCGGGTGCACAGCGCGCCAGGCAAGCTTGCCGTGGCCGATTTCGCGGCGGCCTGGAGAGCCCATGCGGCCGGTCTCACCCACCGAATAAGGCGGGAAGTTGTAGTGGAGCATGAAGGTCTGCTTCATGGTGCCTTCAAGAAGGTCCACGAACTGCTCATCGTCGCCCGTGCCGAGCGTTGCCACCACAAGGGCCTGGGTCTCGCCGCGGGTGAACAGTGCCGAACCGTGGGCGCGCGGCAGGATCCCCACCTCGCACTCGATGGGGCGGACCGTCGACAGGTCGCGCCCGTCGATGCGCACCTTGTCGTCCAGGATCTGGTTGCGGACGATGTCGGCTTCCACCTTCTTGAAAAGGCCGCCGAGCACCTGCTTGGTGGGGCCTTCTTCGCCTTCGGGCGCCACCAGTTCGTCCATCACGCGGGCTTTGACGGCGTCGATGGCGTCGCGCCGCTCGGTCTTGCCGACAATGGCGTAGGCCTTCTTCAACTCATCGCCCGCCAGCGCCTTCACCTTGTCGGCAAGGTCGCCGTGGTCAGGAACGGTGTGGGCGCGCGGCTCTTTGGCAGCCTTTTCCGCAAGGCGGATGATGGCATCGATCACCGCCTGGAATTCTTTGTGGCCGAACATCACGGCGCCGAGCATGACCTCTTCGGACAGCTCCTTGGCTTCCGATTCCACCATGAGGACGGCATCGCCCGTGCCGGCGACCACGAGGTCGAGCGCGGTGTCTTCCATCTGGTCGAGGGTGGGGTTGAGAACGTACTCGCCGTCGATGTAGCCCACGCGCGCACCGCCGATGGGGCCCATGAAGGGAACGCCCGATAAGGTGAGCGCTGCGGAAGCGGCCACAAGGGCCACCATGTCGGGCTGGGTTTCAAGATCGTGGGCGAGCGTGGTGAGCACCACCTGCGTGTCGTTCTTGTAGCCGTCCACGAACAGGGGGCGGATGGGGCGGTCGATGAGGCGGCTCGTCAGCACCTCATGCTCCGACGGGCGGCCTTCGCGCTTGAAAAACCCGCCGGGGATCTTGCCTGCCGCGAACGCCTTTTCCTGATAATTCACGGTGAGGGGGAAGAAGTCGAACCCCGGTTTGGCCTCTTTTTCGGAGACCACGGTGGCAAGAACGGTGGTCTCGCCGTAGGTGACCATGACGGCGCCGTCTGCCTGGCGGGCGACTTTGCCTGTCTCGAGCGTGAGCGTGCGTCCGCCCCACTCGATGCTTTCTTTTTGAACGTCGAACATGACATGCCTTTCGTGTCAGTCATCCGACCGACGGGCGGGCAAGACGACGGGCCGCTTTGGCAACAAAGCGGCCGGCAATCCTGCCCCTCCCCTGGGGTCGGCGGCCTTACGGCCGATGCGGGGGCTCCCATCGCCCCTTCAGGCGGACCGTTTGCGGCCCTTTGGTGCAGCGCGTGTCTCGCGCCACGATTGTTGTCTCAACGCAGACGCTGCCCGCGCCGGAAGGTCCGGCCGGAGCGCTGCGCCCGATTGTCAAATGAGAGACCGTCTGCGCCCCATCCACGATGCCCGGCAGCGGCGGAGACCTCCCCGCCTTTGCCGTTCCGATCGTGTGTGGATGGGTGAAACACGCGCACGATGTTCGCCAAGGTGGGCCGGTTAGCGGCGCAGTCCGAGGCGCTTGATGAGATCTTGATAGCGTGCCGGGTCCTTCCGCTTCACATAGTCCAGAAGGTGGCGGCGTCGGCTCACAAGCCGCAGGAGACCGCGGCGTGAGTGGTTGTCCTTGGCATGGCCTTTGAAGTGGTCGGTGAGATTGACGATCCGCTCGGTCAAAAGTGCCACTTGCACTTCGGGGGAGCCTGTGTCGCCGTCCTTGACGCCATACTCTTTGATCAGCGCCTGACGGCGCTCAGCAGTAATCGACATCCATCACTCCTAACGTGAGGGTTTGGGCGACGGGCCGGGATGTCGTCCAGCCAGCGCCATGATCGTGCAGCACGAACGCTGCGCTTAATGCACAGCCTCAAGGCTGGCATGTAGTTGCGCCCACGATGGTCGCCAAGAGGTGGGCGACCGTTTGTCATTGTGAAGGCGAACGAAGACGCCCCCAGACTGAGGGCGCCTCCGCTGTGTCCTAATGGCAGAAAAAGTCGCGCGTGGCCACCCAGCCATAATACTGATTGAGCCGCGGCGGCCTGATGCGGATCCAAAGGTCGCTCTGCCTGTCGAACGGGTAGTCGATGACCTCAACGATCATCCCGTTGGGCAGGTAGCCCGAAGACGGACCAAAGGGGCGCACGAACATTTCCACAGCGCCGCCCCTGGCGTTGATGACGCAATAGCCCGTCGCCCGCTCCACCACCACGGCCGGTGCCCGCGGTAGATCCGCAGCAAGGGTTGCCGTTGCAACAGTTGCAAAAGCGGCGATGGCAGTGGCGAGACGGACAAGTGCGCGCATCAGGACGGTTCTGGCTCCGTGACGGGGACGGTGATCCGCCGCCTGGGGCTACGGAACACGCGCACAGGGTTTAGCTCACCAGCCTGTGCCCGGCAGAGCGCCACAAGCTCATCGCCTTGCATGACGCTGACTTCGCCCTCCACCACGGTGTCCAAAGGCCGCAAAATGCTTGACTGACCGCGGCGCAGGCGACTGGCGACCACACGGTCCACATCCATGTGCGGCAGATCGCAAAGGGCGACTGCAGGCGAGCGCAGCACCTGATCCACCGCCGCCTGGGTGTCCTTGGCAAGGGTGCGCAGGTCCTCAAGGGTGATGGCCTCAGCCTCGCCGAAGGGGCCGACGCGGGTGCGGCGCAGGGCCGTCACGTGGGCGCAGGTGCCGAGCGCCTGGCCAAGGTCCCGTGCGATGGCGCGCACATAGGTGCCCTTCCCGCAATCGGCTTCCAGCGTCACGCTGTCGGCGGTCATCTCGCCGACGATGGCAAGGCGCTCAATGTGCACCGTGCGCGATTTCAGCGTCACCTCCGCCCCGTCGCGGGCAAGGTCGTAAGCGCGCTGACCGTCGATCTTGATGGCCGAGTAGCGGGGCGGCACCTGCTCCACAGCACCGATGAAGCGGGGCAGAGCAGCCTCGATGGCCTCACGGGTGGGGCGCACGTCGCTGGTTTCAATCACCGTGCCGTCGGCATCGTCTGTGTCCGTCGCCGCACCGAACTGGACGGTGAAGCGATAGCCCTTCTGCCCGTCCACAACGTAAGGCACGGTCTTGGTCGCCTCACCCAGCGCCAGCGGCAGGATGCCTGAGGCCAGGGGGTCGAGCGTTCCCGCATGGCCTGCCTTCTCAGGATTGAACAGGCGCTTCACAGCCCCCAGCGCCTGGGTGGAGGTGAGGCCGATGGGCTTGTCGAGCACAATCCAACCGTCGAGATGGTTGCGCGGGCGACGCCTGCGGCCACCCTTGCCGCGGCCTTTACCTTGGTTGGGGGCGCGCCCGTCCTGTGTGGGGGTGCCTTCCAGGTTGAAGGTCCTAACCATGGCGATTGTCCTCAGGCTCGTCGCCGCGCGCGCGTTCAATGTCGGCCGCCACGTCAGGGTCCTCCAGAAGCGTGCGCATCTTGTCGTCGTCGTCGAAGCGGGTGTCGAGGCGGAAGCGCAGCTCTGGCATGTACTTCATCTGCCTGATGCGCCGGGCCAAAACCGCCCGCATGGGCTTGGCGTTGCGGGCAAGGGCCTTCACGATCCTGTCGGCGTTGAGACCGCCAAGGGGCATCACGTAGACCGTTGCGATCTTAAGGTCCGGGCTCATACGCACTTCGGGCACGGTGATGGGCTGGCGACCCAGCTCCTCGTCGTGGACCTCGCCACGGGTCAAAATCTCTGACAGCGCATGACGGACGAGTTCGCCCACCCGCAACTGGCGTTGTGATTGCATGGTTTCCTCTGCCAAACACAGCGTGACGGCCCCGAGGGACGGGACCGTTCCAAGCCGCAATCCTTGAAATGTTGTGGGGCTCTGCACCGCCGTTTTACGGCCGCCGAACCCTTTTCAATCTGTTCACGCGACGGGAGTTGGACCCGTCACGCTCCTCTCATCAGGGTGTCCCCACAAGCGGCCCGCGAGGGCTACACCTGTAGAAGGTTACGCAAGCGTGCGCTCCACCTCTTCCACGCGGAAGCACTCGATCACATCGCCTTCACGAATGTCTTCGTAGCGCTCGAAGGCCATGCCGCATTCCTGACCCACCTGAACCTCTTTCACTTCATCCTTGAAGCGCTTCAAGGTGGACAGTTTGCCTTCGTGGATCACCGTGTTGTCGCGCAACAGGCGCACGCCGGCCCCACGCTCCACCATCCCCTCTGTGACGCGGCAGCCAGCCACCTTGCCCACCTTGGTGATGTTGAAGACCTGCAGGATCTCCGCGTAGCCGATAAACGTCTCGCGACGCTCTGGCGACAGCATCCCGGACATGGCATCGCGCACATCGTCGATCAGGTTGTAGATGATCGAGTAGTAGCGGATCTCAACGCCGGCACGATCGGCTGCCTCACGCGCCTGCTTGTTGGCACGCACGTTAAAGCCCATGATCACACCGCCGGTCGCGGCCGCGAGCGTCACGTCCGATTCGGTGATGGCACCGACGCCCTGGTGAAGGACACGGGCCGCCACCTCGTCGGTGTTCAGCTTCTCAAGCGCGCCGACAATCGCTTCCACAGACCCCTGCACGTCGCCTTTGAGGACGATGGGGAACTCGGAAATGCCGCTCGCCTGGAGGTTCGACATCATCTGCTCCAGCGACACGGCGGTCGACGGGGCAGCGCTTGTCTCGCGCTTCAGGCGGGCACGGTACTCGGAAATCTCACGGGCACGGGCTTCGTTCTCCACCACAACGAACTGGTCACCTGCTTCAGGCGTGCCGTTGAGGCCGAGCACCTCCACAGGCATGGACGGGCCGGCTTCCTTCAGCCGCTCGCCCTTGTCGTTGATGAGGGCGCGCACGCGGCCCCATTCGGTGCCGGCAATCAAGATGTCGCCCACCTGCAAGGTGCCTTGCTGGACAAGGACGGTGGCAACAGCGCCGCGTCCCTTGTCGAGCTGTGCCTCAACCACGGTGCCCTGGGCCTCGCGGTCGGGGTTGGCCTTCAATTCCAGGATTTCGGCCTGGAGGAGACAGGCTTCCAACAGCTTGTCAAGGTTGGTGCCCTTCAGCGCCGAGACCTCCACCTCCTGCACGTCACCGGACATGGATTCCACCACAATGTCGTGTTGGAGAAGGTCGGTGCGCACGCGCATGGGGTCGGCATTGGGCAAATCGATCTTGTTGACGGCAACGATGATCGGCACCTCAGCCGCCTTGGCGTGGCTGATGGCCTCGGCCGTCTGCGGCATCACACCGTCGTCGGCGGCAACCACGAGGATCACCATGTCCGTGGCTGCCGAAGTGCCGATCATCGTTGCGGTCAACAAGATCGATCTGCCGAATGCCGATCCATTG
>JBCDCF010000246.1:0-5815 GCA_039182345.1 Pseudomonadota bacterium | reverse complement strand
GCCGTCGGCAAGGCCAAAGCGTCTGGCGATGAGGCCGAGGCTGCGCGTCTCATCGAGGCCGTCGCCACCCTAAAAAGCGACATCCAGGCGGGCGAGGAAGCTGAGCGCGCAGCCGCCGCCAAACTCTCCGCCGCCCTTGCCGCCCTCCCGAACCGCCCCTTGGACGATGTGCCCGAAGGTGACGACGAAGCGGCGAACGTGGAGGTGCGCCGCGTCGGCACCCCGCCGGAGTTCTCCTTCACACCCAAGAGCCATGAGGATCTTGGCGAGGCCCTCGGCTATATGGACGAGGCAAAGGCCGCCGCCATGTCAGGCAGCCGCTTCACGGTGCTGACGGGAAAACTGGCACGGCTTGAGCGCGCCCTCGGCCAGTTTATGATCGACCGCCACACCACCCAACATGGCTACACCGAAGTAAGCCCGCCTCTCCTCGTGCGCGACAATGCCGTCTTCGGCACGGCCCAGTTGCCGAAGTTTGCCGAGGACCTGTTTGCCACCACCGACGGGCGCTGGCTGATCCCCACAGCGGAGGTGCCGCTGACCAACCTCGTGCGCGACAGCGTCCTTGAGGAGAAGGCGCTGCCGGTGCGCGTGACGGCGCTCACCCCTTGCTTTCGCTCAGAGGCGGGCTCAGCCGGCCGCGACACCCGCGGCATGCTGCGCCAGCACCAGTTCATCAAGTGCGAGCTTGTCTCCATCACGACGCCTGAAGCGGCCATCGACGAGCATGAGCGCATGACCCAATGCGCCGAGGCCATCTTGAAGGACCTTGGCCTTGCCTACCGCGTGGTGGTCCTTTGCACAGGCGATATGGGCGCCAGCGCCGCCAAGACGTACGATATTGAAGTCTGGCTGCCTGCGCAGGAGACGTTTAGGGAGATTTCCTCCTGCTCCGTCTGCGGCGACTATCAGGCGCGGCGGATGGGGGCGCGCTACCGTGCTGCCGAGGCCAAAGGCCCGCCCCGTTTCGTCCACACCCTCAATGGGTCGGGCGTTGCCGTCGGCCGTGCGCTGATCGCTGTCATGGAAAACTATCAGGACGAGGAGGGCGGCATCACCATTCCCGACGTGCTCGTCCCCTATACGGGGTTTGAGCGGATCGAGCCGCCAGAGCGATGACAGACGACGAGGAGGCCGTCGCCCGCGCCGAGCTGTTGATGGGCCTCAGGCGCAACAACGTGGCCGGCCGCGCCGTCCTCGCCGCCCTTGAAAGCGTGCCGCGCGCCCTTTTCCTCGGCGCGCGCCACAAACGCCTCGCCTACGCCGACCGCGCCGCCCCCATCGACTGCGGGCAGACCATCTCACAGCCCACAGTGGTCGCGATGATGACGGAGGCCCTTTCCGTCACCCCCGAGTGCAAGGTGTTGGAGGTGGGGACGGGGTCAGGCTACCAGACAGCCGTCCTTGCCCGGCTGGCGCGCGAGGTCTTTTCCATCGAGCGCTACACCCTCCTTGCCGAACTTGCGGCCGAGCGCCTGCGGGTCCTCAAGATCACCAACGTGACCATCGCCGTGGCGGACGGCCAGGAAGGGTGGCCCGACGAAGCCCCCTTCGACAGGATCATCGTGACTGCTGCCGCCCCTTTCGTACCGGCGCCCTTGGTGGAGCAACTGGCCGAAGACGGCATCCTCGTGGCGCCCGTCGGCAAGGAAGGGCACACGCAAGAGTTGCTGAAATGTCGCCGTACAGCCGATGGGCTTGAAGGGGAGCATGTGGCCGACGTGCGCTTCGTCCCTTTGGTGGCTGGAGTGGCCGACGCCCTGTAACCTTCTTGCAACACTTCCAAGAACGTCGCATTTCGACGGCGGAATCAAGCGCTTCGGGCCAATTGGCCTGACCGTCTTAAAGTTTCGTCAATGCCTTCCCGCACCTTATGGCGCATGGTGTTTTCACAGCGCAGGAGTGGGTTTGTCATGCGCACGGTGCGGCAAGTTTGCGAACGAGTGCCAGTGGCAAAAATCGTTGTGGTTGCGGCACTTGCTGGCGCCGCCGCCGGGTGTTCCAGTGGATCAACCCGCTTAGGCGAAACGCCTTTGTTTGCCGGCTCAACGCCCAACCAGCAGGCCACCATCGGCCAAGGGGTGGAGAGCCGTGATCTTGCGCCCATCAACGGCCAGCAGACAGCCCTTGCCGCCGATCCGACGGCGACGGACGCGGCCGCTGCAACGGCGACCGCTCCCATCACAACACCCCCAGGCCTTCGCCAAAGGGGCTGGACGGTGGAAGGGGCCCCCATTGTGGAAGTGGGCTCCGCCGACACCGCCGCGACGCTGAGCCAAGGCTTCGGCGTTCCCGTCAGCGTGATCTTGGAAGCCAACAGCCTGTCCTCGGCGTCGGATGTGCGCGCCGGCCAGCGCCTTGTCATTCCCACGTACGTTTATCGCGACACGCCGCAGACCACCGGTCAGACGCCCGCCACCCAGACCGCCACCGGAACGCCGCCCACCACCCTTGGGGCCCAGGCTGCTGCGCTGAACGGTGCCGGCCACACGGTGAAGCCGGGCGAGACCCTTTGGTCCATCGCACAGCTTTATGGTGTGCGCCCCGACGAGGTGGTGACGCTGAACAGTCTTCCTGCCTCAGGCACGGTGAAGGTGGGGCAGACCCTTCGCATTCCCGCCTCCGCCAAAAGGGCGCCTGCAAAGGAAACCCAGGTCGCCGCCATCGATCCTTCGCCCCAGCCTGGCCAGGTGCTGAGCGATGCCGCCGCGCCTGAAATCGGCAGCGTGCCGAAGGCTGCCACCAGCCAGACCGCTGCCCCTGCCGCCGACAAGGGTGTGGCGTCTGATGGCGCGCAAGGCTTCCGCTGGCCTGTGCGCGGCCGCATTATTGCAGGCTTCGGCAAACAGGCCGACGGCGCACGCAATGATGGGATCAACCTTGCCGTTCCCGCAGGCACCCCTGTGCGCGCCGCAGAGGCCGGCACCGTCATCTATGCCGGGAACGAGCTGGAAGGGTATGGCAACCTCGTCCTCGTTCAGCACAAGGACGACTGGGTCTCCGCCTACGCCCACAACGAAGCGATCAAGGTGTCGCGGGGCGATAAGGTCAAGCGTGGTCAACACATTGCCAATGTGGGCCGCACAGGCTCTGTGGAGCAGCCACAGCTTCACTTCGAGCTGCGCAAGCGCTCAAAGCCTGTGGATCCTCTCCCCCACCTCAGCGGGGCTTGAGGCCCGGCACGCCAAGGCGCCCCGCAAGATCCTGGGTGAATTGCCAGGCCACACGGCCTGACCGGGCGCCCCGTGTGGTCGCCCATTCCAGCGCATCATGGCGCAGCGTGTCAGGCACGTGCGAGATCCCCAGCGCATCCACATAGCCGTTCACCATGTCCAGATACTCATCCTGGCTGCAGCGGTGAAAGCCGAGCCAAAGGCCGAACCGGTCTGACAGGGAGACTTTCTCCTCCACCGCATCGCCAGGGTTGATGGCCGTCCCCCGCTCGTTCTCCACCATGTCGCGGGAGAGGATGTGGCGCCGGTTGCTGGTGGCATAAAAGAGGACGTTTTCGGGCCGTCCTTCCACGCCCCCGTCCAAGACCGCCTTGAGCGATTTGTAGGACGTCTCCCCAGCATCGAACGATAAGTCGTCGCACAAGATGATGAAGCGGCGCTGGGCGGGCCGCAACAGCGCCATCAGGTCAGGCAGGCTGGCAATGTCCTCCCTGTGGATCTCCACCAGCTTCAGATCCGGGATTGCGGCATGAACGGCTTTGACGAGGGAGGATTTGCCCATCCCCCGCGCGCCCCACAACAGCGCATTGTTGGCGGGAAGGCCGTTGGCGAACCGCACGGTGTTTTCCATCAAGCGATCGCGGTTGGCATCGATCCCCTTCAAAAGCCCAATGTCCACACGGCTCACCGTTGGCACCGGCGAGAGGACACCGCGCCCGTCCCACACGAAGGCCTCAGCTTGGCCAAAGTCCGGAAGGGGGCGGGGGGCAGGTGCCCAGCGCTCCAACAACGCAATCAGCGTGTCGAGCTTTGCGGCAATGTCGTTCTCGTTCATGGGCGTTCAGGAACCGTCAGCGTTGGGCGAGGAGATCGGCCAGAATATCGTCCGAATGGGTCCACAAAAGCGCACTGCCGCCGTCCACCACAAGGCGCACGCGGCCATTGGGGCAGCGCGCAGCAAGGGTTTCGCCGCAATCGGGGCTGTGGACGGGGGAGGTGTCATAGGCGCCGCACCAGATGGTGACGGGGCGATCCATGGCGCCGAAATCCATGGGCCAGGGGCTGAGTGCCACCCGCAGGTCCCGCGCATAGCCTGCCGAACCGTTGCGGAAGCCATCGTCCAGCGCCTCTGAGAGGGCTGTGGCGAACACGGGATGCTCGTAGACGCTGCGGTCTTCTGGTGAACTGGTCTCAAGGATGAGGGCGCGCATTTCGGCCGCATCGATCATGGCGGCAAAAGTGTCTTCGAACCGGTCGGGGTCTTCGGCCACTGCGTCCACAAGGTTGCCCACATCCTCGCTCACATGAGGGCGCACGTCAGGGTGGGCGAGGTCGTCCTGGGGCGCCACGAGGGCAAGGCTCGGCACAATTCCTGCCGCAAGCAAGGCAAGGGCAAACGGTGCGCCCATGGAAAAGCCCACAGCGCCCAACACAGGGCGATCAAGGGTGCTGAGCGCGGCGTCAATGTCAGCGGCAACGGTGGTGAGGGTCTTGCCGGGGTCATGGTCGGACTGGCCAACGCCAGGGCGATCAACAGCGATCAATTGCACGCCATGTGCGCTGAGCCTGTCGACGCCGAAACCAAGGCGTCCACTCATCCCCGCGCCGTGCAGGAACACCACGATGGGCGCGTCCTCAGCGCCCCAGGCAGCAACCCCCAAACGCCGCCCGCCAGACACACTCACCTGCCCACGCCTGTCAGGCGGGCGCAACGAGGCTTCAAGGCTTGAGGCGTCACACGGTCCCATCATGGGCTTCGCCTGCCAGCATCCTTGGCCGTTGGCAAGCGGACACAGTGCATCAGTGCGTTGCAATACGTGGGGCGGTGCGTTACCTCCCCTTCACCCGTGGTCCCGCTGTGGCAGCGGTCGATCGCCCCTCTCTTCAAAGGTTGCCTCATGTTCGTAACTGAAGCCTACGCCCAGACGGCTGGCACCGCCGGTGGCGCGGACTTCCTCGTCACGCTCGCCCCCTTCCTTCTCATCTTCGTGATCATGTACTTTTTGATCATCCGCCCCCAGCGCCAGCGCATGAAGGCGCACCAGGCGATGGTCGCGGCGCTGAAGCGCAATGACACAGTGGTGACATCCGGCGGGCTCATCGGCAAAATCACCAAAGTCCTCGACGACGGCGAAGTGGAAGTACGCTTCGGCGAGAACGAACCGGTTCGCGTGGTCCGCGCCACCATCACCGAGGTGCGTGCCAAGCCCGAACCCGCCAACGACGGCTAGGCCAAAGCCATGCTGCACTTCGCCCGCTGGCAAATCGTCCTCATCGTCCTGGTTGTCATCCTCGGCATTTTGGCCGTGATGCCCAACCTTGTCCCGCGCAGTTGGACAGAAGCGCTCCCCAGTTGGATGCCCAAGGACAGGATCGTCCTTGGCCTCGACCTTCAGGGCGGCGCCTACCTCCTCTACGAGGTGGACAGACAGGATTATGTGGACAAGCGGCTCCGCTCGCTGACGGGCGAAGTGCGACAGGCGCTCAGGTCCGAACCGCGCATCGGCTATACAGGCCTTGGCGTGGTGGATGGCGGCGTGCAGGTGCGCATCCGCGATGCCTCCCAGATCGATGAGGCGCGCCAGCGTCTAGATCTATTGCGCAACCCCCTGGTCCAGGGCCTGTTCGGCTCCCAAGCGGTG
>JBCDCF010000245.1:0-5815 GCA_039182345.1 Pseudomonadota bacterium | reverse complement strand
GATCTGGCGCGGCGCGGCTCCTTGTTTGCCACGCGCCCGACGCTCTTCCACTATATTGCCACCCGCGAGGCGCTCCAGGCCAACGCCGATGAGCTGTTTGGGATGGTGGGGCGCGGGGCGATCACCATTCACGTGGGGCAGACCTTTCCGCTCAGCGAGGCCGCAGCCGCCCACAGTGCCCTGCAAGGGCGCAAGACCACAGGTTCAACGGTGCTCATCCCCTGACATGACCACTGACGCCTTGATGGACGATGCTTCCCTCTCTGCCACCGTCGAGGCCGCCAAGGACGAGGCGCAGGACCTCCTTGCCGCCCTCGTCCAGCACCCGACGGAGAACCCACCAGGCGACCTTGGCGATGCCACCGAGTGGCTGGCCGAGACACTGGAAGGCCGCGGGCTTGAGGTGGAGCGCCATCCCGTCCCCAAGCCTTTTGCGCGGGGGCACAAGCGCACGGGCATCGTCAATCTCATTGTGGGCCACACGTTCGGGTCTGGGCCCACCGTGTGTCTTCACGCGCCCCTTGACACCTTGCCGGCGGGCAAAGGGTGGCGGCGCGAGCCGTTTTCGGGCGCGGTGCACAATGGTCTCCTGCACGGCCGCGGGGCGCGCGATTCCAAGGCCGACCTCGTCGCCTACCTGTTTGCCCTTGAGGCGTTGAAGGGCCAAGGGGCCGGTCTGTCGGGCCGGGTGGAGATCCACATCACCGGCGATGAAGAAAGCGGCGGTTTTCTGGGGCCGGCCTTCCTCATCGGCCATGGCCTCAGTGCGCCCGATGCGGTGATTGCCGCCGGCACGTCCCACCAGGTGGTGACGGGGCAGCAGGGGGTCTTGCATCTTGAGGTGGTCCTGCGCGGCCGTCAGGCCCATGCCTCAAAGCCTGAGGATGGGGCCGACGCCATCCTTGCCGCAATCCCCCTGTTGCAGGCCGTGGCTGACCTTTCGGCCCGGGAGCGAACGCCGCTCACCATCGGCACCGTCAGAGGCGGGCGCGGGGTCAACCTCGTGGCCGACCGCGCGCGCTTCACCATCGACAGGCGCATAAACGCCGGGGAGGACGGTGAGGCCGTGGAAGCGGCGTTAGCCGAGCACATCAGGGCCGCCCACACCATGGCCGGAGTGGAGCTTGAGGTGCGCCGCCTCCTCCTCGCAGAGCCCGTGGTGCCAAGCCCTGAGAGCGAGCGTTTGGCCGAAACCCTCGCCCGGCACGCTGAGGCCGCCATCGGCCGGCCCGTCCCTGTCGCCAGCGCGCCTGTGGTGAGCGGCGCAAGGCACTATGCGCTCGCCGGCATCCCCACCGTCCTTTACGGCGTCGGCCCGCCCATTGTGGGGGAGGGCGCGGACATGGGCGAGGATGAGTGTGTCAGCCTCAACGACCTTGCCTGCGCCACCCTCGCCGTTGCCTCCACTGTGGCCGAGTTGTTGGGGCCGGACTCACGCCTTCGCGCCGGCTGAGGCGGTCTCGGGGCATCGCCCGGCAACCGGCGCGTGTCGGCCCGTCTACTTCTGTGCCGCCGCCTCCTCACCAGGCGCAGGGGGCGCGCGCAGGAGAAGCGGGAGGGCCGAGAGCACCTGGAGGGCAAGGAAGATCCCCAGCGTCACCTGGAAGCCGAAGAGGGTGGGGGCGCCGCTCTCATCCACGAAAAAGCCCAACACCACGCCAAACAGCCACTGCACCAGGAAGGCACAGAAAAAGACCACGAAGTTCAGCGTGGTATTCACCCGTCCCGCATGGCCTTGGGGGAAGTAGGCGCCGATGATGGCGTAGGTCAAAATCCCCGCCGATCCGACGGCGGTGTAGACCAGCCAAAGGGGCGTTCCGAGCTCGGTCGGCAGGAAGATGATGCCGAGGGTGACGAGGAAGAGGAGCGCCGTCCCCCCCAGGAAGACCTCCATGGACTTGCCGGCGCGGTGGGCTCTGCTGCCGATGAAGCCATAGCCCACAAAGCCGATGATGAGGCCGGCGGCAATCACCGACAGCCACACGGCCGCTTCGATGGGCGCAAGGCCGGCCCCTTCGCGCAGCCAAACCCCTGTCCACAGGCTGACGACGGACAGGTATCCCGCCTGGGACATGGCCGACAACGGTGCAATGCGCCAAAGGGCACGGCTCTTCAGCACCTCGCCAAGCCCCGCCACCATCTCCTTCATGGGTGCGTTGGAGCGCACATCCACTTGCGCCGGCACCAGGATGAAGATGAGGGCGGATGCGGCAAGGACCGCCGCTGCCAAAATGCCGAACAGCGCCTGCCAGCCCACCACGAGGATGAGCGCTTCGGTGGGGCCGCCTCCCAGCGCCGCGCCAATCGCCCCGAACGACATCTGAAAGCCCACGAAAAGGGGGAACTTGTCGGCCGGGAAGGCGTGGCGAAAGGCCGTGAAAGGCGCCATCAATCCCATGGAGGCGCCAATCCCCATCAACACACGCCCCACCACCAGCTCGCCGAAATCGGCTGCGACCGCGAACATCACGCAGCCGATGGACGCCAGAACGAGAACGCTTGAGGCCACCCGCCGCGCCCCATACCGGTCCATCAGGATGCCGAAAGGGAGCTGGCTCACCGCAAAGCCCATGAAATAGACGCTTGTGAGGAACCCGAGGTCGCTTGCGGACAGGCCGATGTCGCGGCTCATGGGCTCGCCCGCCACCGCATTCACAACGCGCATCACGTAGGAGAGGAGATAACCAAGGGCGAACGGAAGAAAGACGCGAAGGGTGAAAATCATCCTCGCTCCTTACACATCCGCCCAGGCAAGCGCCATGCTCGCCAAAACGTTAAAAGGTCAGGATGTGCGGAAACGGGTGACGAAGGCGCGGTCCAGGTGATCCTTCAGCCGCCACACCAATTTGCCTTCGACCACAAGCCCGTTGCGTTCGCCGATGGCGCTTTTCCCACCCGTTGAAAGGAGCACAAGCGCCCGCTTTTGCAAGGCGACGGGTTTGATGGGCGTCCCGGCCACGAGGGCCGTCAGTGCATCGGCCAGAAGCGGTCCCTGCCTGACGGAAAAGACCCCGGACTTCGGCCGTGGGTCGACCATATCCGTCGCACTGTCGCCCACCGCAAGAACGTTGGGGTGGGAGACGGAGCGAAGGTGCCCATCGGTGGCAATGAAGCCGTCGTCAGTGGTGGCAAAGGGCGTTGCCGTCAGCCATACCGGCGCTGCGGCCCCTGTGAAAGCAAGGGTGCACCCGCTCTCAATTCGCGTGCCATCATCAAGGTGGACGGCGTCTTCATCCACCGCTGCCACACGCACCCCTTCAAGAAGGTGGATCCCTTTGTCACGAAGGCGCAGCAGCACCCTTTGCCTGAAGCGCTCTGGGAAGGTGGCGAGGACTTTGCTGTGGCGCTCCACAAGCGAGACGGAGGCGGCGGGCCGGCGCGCTTTGAGCGCAAAGGCCACCTCAAGCCCTGCAACGCCGCTCCCCACGATCACGAACGCCCGTCCGTCCATAAGGTGAGGCGCCAGACCTTCGATGAAGCCGGAAATGGGCCGTGCGGCAAGCAAGGGGCGGTGGCGCAAGGTGGCGGGAAGGGCGCTCCGTGCGCCCGTGTTGATGACCAGATGGTCGAATCCGACCCGCTGCCCTCCAGCAAGGTGCACCGCGTTATCGTCGGCGCCCTCGATGATGCCTTCGACAAAGTCCACACCCCAGTGCGCCATCAATGGCGCAAGGGGGATTGCCATGGATCGGTCTGGATAAAGCCCTTCGATCCATCCAGGAACCATGCCTGAATAAATTGCCTCAGGGCCTGAGGAAATCACCGTGATGGGGGCGGTGATGGGGCGCTCTTGGAGGAGGCTGAGGGCAATCAGCGCCGCATGGCCAGCCCCTGCAAACACAATACGAGGACCGTCCACAGCGTCCCGCTACCCCTTATTGCCACTGCGGCCTTGCTTGACCGCCAGCTTGCACACTCTCATACCGCTGCGCGACGCGCCGCTTTGGCGCACGGCAAACGGTGCCGTCCACCGAACGCGCTTGCCATCTGCCTTGATGGTGGCGCCAACGGTCAAGGAGTATGCCATGAGTGAGGCGACCGCCCGCCCGGTACAGCCGCCCTTCTCGCCGCCTGTGCGCAGTTTGGGGCTGATCGTCATCCCGCTGGCCCTCATCTCGGTTGCAGCGACCTTCCTCATTCTGACGGGGCTCACCCCTGTGCAGCCAACGCCGACGGTCATCACCGTCGCGCTCCTCATCAATGGCGTGTTGGTGATCACCCTCGTTCTGGGCGTCTTGTGGGAGGTGACGAAGCTGTGGCGGGCGCGCTCGGCGCGGCGGGCAGGCGCGCGGCTCCACATGCGCATCGTGGCGCTGTTCTCCATCATGGCCGTCCTGCCTGCCGCCCTCGTGGCCGTGGTGGCAACACTCACCCTGTCGCGCGGGCTCGACCGGTGGTTTGAGGAACGCACGCAGGCGATTGTCGCCAACTCCGTCGCCGTTGCCGACGCTTATGTGGGCGAACACGCGCGGGTTCTGCGCTCCGACCTTGTGGCCATGTCCCGCGACCTTGACCGTGCAAAGCCGATCTATGACTTCGAGCCCACCCGGTTCGACACCTTCTTCCAGACCCAGACGGGATTGCGTCAGCTTCCGTCATCGTTCCTGTTGAATGGGGCGGGCGAGGTCATCACCCGCGCCGTCATCAATCCCGACATCACGCTGCGCATGCCCCCGCCTGATGCCATGCGCGAGGCGTTGAAGGGCGAGCCCGTGCTGATCGCCCCTGGGGAGGCCGACCAGGTGGGCGGCATCATGCGGCTGGAAAACTATTTCGATACCTACCTTTACATTGCCCGGCGGATGGACCCGCGGGTGAACGGCTTCTTGCGCCTCACCCGTGCGAATGCGCAGGAGTATCTCAGCCTGCAAAGCTCTCGCCTCGGCGTCTCCATGGCGTTCGGCCTTGTCTATGCAGGCGTCACACTGGTGCTCCTGGTGTCGGCCATCTACCTCGGCTTCGGGTTTGCCAACCGTCTCGTGGCGCCCATTCGCGAGTTGATCGGCGCCTCCGACGCGGTCGCCAAGGGGGACCTCAATGTGGAGGTTCCGATTCGCATGGTGGACGGCGACATTGCCCACCTCGGCGAGACCTTCAACGCCATGACCGACCGGCTGAAGTCCCAGCGCGAGGACCTTATCTCCGCCAACGAGCAGATGGACGCCCGCCGACGCTTCACCGAGGCGGTGCTGGGCGGGGTCAGTGCAGGCGTGATCGGCGTTGATGCGGACGGCAATGTGTCCCTCGCCAACCGCTCGGCGTTGACCATGCTGGACCTTAAGGTAAGCGACATTGTCGGAAAGCCTCTTCTGGAGGCAATGCCTGAAATGGCGCCCGCCGTTGAGGGTGACGGCGGCCTTGCCCGCCTTCGCACCAAGCCAGAGCAGCTCTCCTTGCGCCGGCGCGGGCGCGAAAGGACCATCACCGTGCGCGCCACCGCCGACAATGCGGATGTGGCCCGCCCAGGCTTCGTCCTTACCTTGGATGACATCACCGACCTTGTGAGCGCCCAGCGCACATCGGCCTGGGCAGACGTTGCAAGGCGCATCGCCCACGAGATCAAGAACCCTTTGACACCCATCCAGCTGTCGGCGGAGCGAATCAAAAGGCGCTACGGCAAACAGATCAAACCGGACGACCACGAGGTGTTCGACCAGTGCGTGGACACCATCGTGCGCCAGGTTGACGACATCGGCCGCATGGTGAACGAGTTTTCCAACTTTGCGCGGATGCCTGCCCCCGCCATGGAGCGGCGCGATGTGCGCGATGCGGTGCGCGAGGCGGTGTTCCTGCAAGGGATCGGCCACGAATCGGT
>JBCDCF010000244.1:0-5836 GCA_039182345.1 Pseudomonadota bacterium | reverse complement strand
CCGCTTTCCAACTGGCTCCTGTCGGCGGTCACCGGTGGCAGCTTTGGCGCCAGATCCAGCGTGAGTTCGATGTCAACGCCAAGGGTGCGTTTGAGGAGGGCCACGGTGTCGAGCACCATGTCGTTGATGGCAACGGGCTTGACGTCGAGGGGTTGCCGGCGCGCAAAGGCGAGCAAACGATCGGTGAGGCGGGCACCAAGCTCGGCAGCCTCAAGGGCCTCCGCAAGCATATCCGCGGCATCCTCATCACCCATGTGCGGCTGCAAGAGTTCAAGGTTGCCGATGATGACGGCAAGCATGTTGTTGAAGTCATGCGCGACGCCCCCTGTGAGCTCGCCCAAGGAGCGCAGCCGCTCGGCACGGTTCACGAGGGCGTTGTTGCGCACAAGCGCCGTCTCATCACGGGTGGTGATGATCATGTCGGCGTTTTCCAGGAAGCTGCGCCTGATGGAAACTGTGCGGCCGCCGCCCAGCTCAACGCGCCGTTCGCGTGTTTGCTTGTCGCCGGCAGCGCTGTCGTCCCCTTCGACAATAAAGTGTGTTGCCGGACCAAGGCTCTTCATATGCTCGCGCAGCATCGTTCCGGGTTTGCAGGCGTCGGCGGGGAGCTGAAGCAAGGCTTTGTGGGCCGCGTTGCTGACGGCAAGCCGGCCCTTTGCGTCAAACAGTGCAAAACCGTCGCCAATCCCGTCAATGGCGGCGGACAGGCGGGTCTGGGTTACCTCCAGCGCGCTCTGATCGCTGATCACGGCGGTGTAGCCGCAAATGCCGTCCCGCTCGATGACACCGACGGAGATGTGGACAGGAAAGCTGGTTCCATCGGCGTGAAGGCCGCGGATGTTGCGGCTCATGCCGAGGACGCGGGCCTTGCCTGTGCGCACATGGTGGGCGATGTAGGCGTCATGTTCTCGCGCCACATCGGCGGGCATCAGGAGGCCGACAGTCTTACCGAGGACAGCCTCCGGGCGGTGGCCAAAGAGCTTTTCAGTGCCTTTGTTCGCGAACCGGATGATGCCGTCCGTGTCGATGGTGATGATGGCGCAAGCGGCCGCATCAAGGATCGCGTGCAGGCGATCACTTTCTGAGATTGCGACGAATGTGTCACGTGCGTCAGCCATGTGCGGCCCCGACAGTGCCGGTTGCTGCCACGGGCCGCGTCGTCTCTGCGGTGTCGGCCGGTGTGCGCGCCAACCCTATCAGACTCTGCCGGCCGGCGCTGCAGGAGCTCCACGGATTGGCCCGGCTGGCCCCCCTCGACCGGCGTCAGGCGTGAAGGGGTGGGCGGGCCTTTGTCACCTCTGCCGGCAATGCGCGTTCAAGGGCGCCTGAGAGCGCAAGGATCGACACCTCGTCGTTGATGCCGCTCACCATTTGCATGCCGATGGGTCGTTTGTCGGCGGTAAAGCCCACATTGATGGAGGCCGCGGGCTGTCCTGTGAGGTTGAACGGGTAGGTGTAGAAGACCCAGGAGACGATGCTGCGATCGGACAGGCTTTCGGGCATGTTCTGGCCGACGGGAAAGGCAGCGACCGGGACCGTCGGCGAGATCAAAAGGTCGTAGCGCTCGAAGAACCGGCGCATCTGATCGCGGAACTGATAGCGCTCGAACACGGTGGCGTAGTAGTCGCCCATCTCCTGGTTGATGGCCTCGCGCAGGACCTCCAGCACAGCGGGGTCGAGCTTTTCGGGCGCGCCTTCGATGACGGCGCGCAGACGCGTTCCCACCCCTGCATAAAACTCGGCGACCCACATGTGGATGGGGTCGTCCATCACAGTGTCCACCTCCTCCACATGGTGGCCGAGGTCGGCGATGGTCTTGGCGGCAACGTCGACGGCAGCTTTCACCTCAGGGTCGGGCCGTGCGAACCCCAAGGTGGGGCTGTAGGCAACGCGCATGGTGCGGTTGGAGCGGGCGGCGGCCTCGAAATTGGGCACAGGGCCGGCGACGGAGAAGGGGTCGCGCCTGTCGTGGCCTGCGATGATGGACAAGATGAGCGCCGCATCCTCCACCGAGCGCGCCAGCGGTCCGACATGGGCAAGCGTCGGCGTGGCGGAGACGGGGTAGACGGGCACACGGCCGAACTGGGCCTTGATGCCGAAGAGCCCTGTCAAAGACGCAGGGATGCGGATGGAGCCGCCCCCATCGGTGCCGATGGCGTAAGGGACAATCCCTGAGGCGACCATCGCGACAGCACCGCAACTCGACCCACCAGGGGTCAGATCCGTGTTCCAAGGGTTGCGGGTGATCACTGTCAAAGGGCTGTCACCCACCGCCTTGCAACCGAACTCCGACGTGGTGGATTTACCCAATAGCACCGCACCGGCGGCCCTCAGACGGTCGACCGCGGGGGCATCCTCAGCTACCGGAGTTTCGGGCGTTGCCTTGGAGCCGAAGCGCAATGGCAGGTCCTTGGACGCGATCAAGTCTTTGATGGAGGTGGGAATGCCGTCGATGGCGGACAGCCGCTCCCCGCGCATCTGCCGGCCCTCAGCGGCCTCGGCCGCCTTCCGCGCGCCGTCGATATCAAGGCATGCGAACATGTTGAGGGTGGGCTCGAGCCGCTCGATGCTCTTCAAGGTGTCCTCGAAAAGCTCCTTGGGCGACAGCTGGCGGGTGTCGAGCGCTTTGGACAGGGCCTCAACGCTCATGAAAGGGCCGTCCGTCATCGACCCTGCCTCACGCGTCGAGGAGGGCGACGGCCCGCACCGGTGAGCCCGACCCGCCTTTGAACTTGATGGGAAGGCCGATGAACTCAAACTCACCTTTGCCCACAAGCTCTTCAAGGTTCACAAGCCACTCGAAGTGGGAGATGCCAAGATCACGGCAGAGGCGATGCTGGGCGAAGATGTTGTCGGTGGGCTTGTCGGTGGAGGGGCCTTCCACGCCATGCATCCGCGAGCCGCGGTCATAGAGCCATTGGGTAGCGCCGACGGTGAGGCCGGGGTTGCCCCAGACGATCTGCTTGGGGTCGCCCCAGTTGCGGTTGTGAAAACCTGTACACAGCAAGACGATGTGGCCGTCCACCTTGACCCCCGCGGCCTCTTCTGCCGCGGCCATATGGTCTTCGGTGATGTCTTCCAAGTCGTTGATGTGGCGAAGGTCGAAGCAGACGGCTTTGCCCATGAACAGATCGAGCGGCATCTCGTCGATGGGCGCACCTTCAGGGTTCACGTGCAGGAAGGCGTCCACGTGCGTGCCCACATGGTCCAGCATGCCGATATAGTTGGTCTGGAAGGTCATCTTGTCGCCTTCCACGCCAAGGCCCATGGAGGCTGTGGCCTCGTGGGACAACGCTTTTAAGTAAATCGGGCTTTGGAACAACTTGTGCGCCGGCATATTGTCTTCGACGGCGAGGCTGAGATCGACGATGCGACGGGCCATGGGTCTCCCTTTCGTGGTGTCGTTTCAAGTGTCTGGCGTTGGGCTGCGGCCTAAAGCATTTGGCTTGGCAACCACGTGGCGATGGCGGGGAACAGGGTGACAAGCAGCATCAACAACAGGAGCATGATCCAGTAGGGGATCGATCCGACGAAGATGCGCGCCAACGTCGCGTCAGGGTCGGTGACGCAACTTTTGACGGTGTAGACGCACAGCCCCAATGGCGGCGTGAGAAGGCCGGCTTCGATGGCAAGGATGCCGATGATGGCAAAGGCGAGAGGCTCGTACCCCATGCCTGCCGCCAGCGGCGCGAAGATCGGCACGGTCAACAAAATGATCGACACGGAGTCGATGAACATACCCAAGACGAACCACACACCCACCATGATCGCCAAGATGAGGATGGGCGAGTCGCCAATGGTCAGAAACAACGACTGAATGAAGTCCGTGATCCCGCCCAGCGCCAGAAGGCGGGAATACATCTGCGCGGTGATGAGCAGGAAGAGAAGCGGCGCGGAGATGCGGCCCGTTTCAAGGATCGCCTCGCCGAGACCTTTCAGCGGCACGCCCTTCAGGACGGCAAGGACCAGAGCAAGGAGTGCGCCGATGCCGGCCGCTTCCGTTGGCGTGAAGGCGCCGAGCCAGATGCCGCCCAGCACGGCGACGATCAATACCAGCACGCCGAGGCCGCCGAGGAGTTCGCTGCGTCGGGTGGCGGGGTCTTCCTCGTCCGCGGCAAAGGCGGCCGCTTCGTCGCCGCCGAAGAGTTTCGGCTTCAGGCTGGCCAAGGTGACGAGGAAGATGAAGAAGAAAACGGCAAGCAAGATGCCAGGGACGACGCCGGCCACGAAGAGCTGACCGATGGACTGCTCGGAGATGACGCCCCAGACAATCAACAGGACGCTTGGCGGGATCAGCATGCCGAGCGAGGCGCTGCCGGCAATGGCCCCCAGCGCCACGGACTTGGCGTAACGGTGCTGTACCATTTCGGGGTATGCGATGCGCGAGAAGGCGGCGGCAGAGGCAATGCTCACCCCTGTGACCGCGCCGAAGACAGCGTTGCCCCCCACCGTTGCGAGCGCCAGGCGGCCCGGAAGGCGCCTGAAGGTGCGGTTGACGAGCTTATAAAGGTCTGCCGCAGCACCTGAGCGGGAGATGAACTCGCCCATCAAGACAAACAGAGGGATGACCGCGAAAACGTAATCGCGGATGGCCTCATAGGTCGTATTGGCCAGGAGCGAGCCGGCGATCTGTACGCTGCCGGTCAAGTAAGCAAGGCCGAAGAAGCTTGTCAGCCCCAGGGCCAACACCACAGGCACACTGCACAAGACGGCCGTGATGAGGATGACGATGATGGCAATGCCGAATTCTGGTCCACCCATGACGCGCCCCCTTTACTGCGTACCGGCGCCGGACGGCGCTTCGGCATCGTCGGGAAGCTCGCCGCGGGCGATGGCACGCCAGGCGACGGTGAGGTAGGTGAGAACGGCAAGGATGGAGCACACGACAATCACCGCGCGCACAGGCCACACGGGGATCTGAAAGGAGGCGTGCCCTTCGAACTCGTTGCGCACGAAGGCGTTGACCATGGCGGGATAGGACGTCCAGGCGATGAGGCCGAAGAAGAGAGCGCCCAGCATCGACACGAACGACTCAAGGGCGATTTTTCCCCGTCGCCCCAAGAGGTTGAGGAGAAGTTCAGAGCGCAGCATCGCGCCGATGCGCACGGTATAGACCAGCTGCAGGTAGGCGATGATGACGACGCCGTTCGCCACAATCTCGGCAACGCCGATGATGGGCCTGTTGACCACACTGCGCATGATCACATCGACGGCGATCAAGACACCGATGGAGATCAAGAGCGCGGCTGCCACCAGTTTCAGCGCTGTGCCGACCCTATCGAGGCCGCGGGCGAGTGCACCGACCATGGGCAATCCTTCGCTGGGCTTGAGGAGATCCGGCCCGTGCGTGGGGACACGGGCCGGCAAGAGGTGAGGGGTCAGTTCACCTCGTAGCGGTGGGCCCACTCGTGGCCGAGTTCTTCCACCTTATCCATGTAAAAGTTCAGCACAGGGCCCACGGGAAGGTCGCGCGAGGCGCCTTCTTCGGCCATCCTGTTGGGGAAGTCGGCAAGGGCGTTGGCCCAGTCCTTCTTCGCCTCATCGCTGATTTCGGTGACTTCGACGCCAAGGCCGCGCAAGGTTTCAAGGCCTTCAGCGTCGTTGCGGGCGCAGACTTCCGCGGTGACGGTCGCCCACTCTTCACCCAGCTCGACGAGGATCTCTTTCACGTCGTCGGGCAGACGCTCCCACGTCTGGTTGTTAATGGTGACGGCGTTGAAGAATTGGGCGCCAAAGTCTGTCTTTGTGTAGTAGGGCGCCACCTCGTTCAGCTTGAAGGTGTGCCACCACGGCGAGGCCGCAAGGTAACCTTCGTAGACACCCGACTGGATGGACT
>JBCDCF010000243.1:0-5858 GCA_039182345.1 Pseudomonadota bacterium | reverse complement strand
GTGCGGCTCGACCCTAAGGCCGATCCTCTGGAGGCGGACGTGAAATCGCTCTCTTCCGTCACTGCCGCAGCCTTTGGCCAGCGCCGCAAGATGCTGCGCTCCAGCCTGAAATCCCTAGGCGACCCCACACCCCTCCTCAATGCGGCAGGGCTTGAGGGCAACGAGCGCGCCGAGACATTGTCCATCGATGCCTTCGCCGCCCTCTCCCGCGCCCTCGCGGACACCCGCACGGGCTGAGCCACGGCCCCACAGGTTGTGTCGGAGCCGCTTCACAATGGGCGCTGTGGGACCAAAGTACGCTAAAGAGCGGCGGCGATATCGCCCACGAAGGTGTCGAGATCAGCCATGCGGCGGCGCTTCAGCCGTTCGGCCTGGAGGATGGCGGAGACGCCCTCAAGGGCGGTCTGAAGCTCATCGTTGACCACCACATAGTCGTAGTCGGTGTAGTGGGTCAGTTCGTCCCTGGCGTTGTCGAGGCGGCGGCGGATGGTGGCTTCATCATCCTCGGCGCGGCGCACCAGGCGGGCGGAAAGTTCCGCCCCCGACGGCGGCAGGACGAAAATGGAAACCAGGTCGTCAGGCGCTTGGCGGGCAATCTGGTTGGCGCCTTGCCAGTCGATATCGAACAGGACGTCCCGTCCGCTCGCCAGCGCCTTTTCCACAGGCTCGCGCGGGGTGCCGTAGAAGTTGCCGTGGACCTCGGCCCACTCCAAAAGCTCATTGCGTTCACGCAGCTTCTGAAACGCGTCCCCTTCCAGGAAATGGTAGTGGACGCCATCCACCTCGCTTGGTCGGCGCTGACGGGTGGTGACGGACACCGACAGGGACAAGTCACCCCGCTCCCGCTCAAGCAGGAGGCGCGAAAGGGTGCTCTTCCCCGCGCCCGACGGAGAGGAAAGGACGACGAGGAGGCCCCGCCGCTTCAAGACCGGCCTGTCGCTCGTCCCGCTCATTCCAGGTTTTGGACCTGCTCGCGCATTTGCTCCACCGTTGCCTTCAGCTCAAGGCCAAGGGCGGTGACGGCGTGGTGGGGGGACTTGGCGCAGATGGTGTTGGTCTCGCGCGTCAGTTCCTGGGCGAGAAAATCCAACTTGCGGCCGACAGGGCCACCTTCGGCCAGTAGGGCGCGGGCCGCGTCGATGTGGGCGGTCAACCTGTCCAGCTCTTCGCGCACATCGGCGCGGGTGGCAAGGATGACAGCCTCCTGGTGGAGGCGCTCCACGCTGAGACCGTGGTTGCCTGCCACAAGGTCGCTCACCTGACGGTCAAGGCGGGCGCGCACACGCTCGGTGCCACGCTCGGGGTGGGACTCAATGTCGTGGCGCAGGGTGTCCATCCTGGCCAGAAACTCACCGATCAACGGTGCGATCCTCTCCCCTTCCGCGGTGCGATCCTTCAACAGGCCGTCGAAGAGTTGCGCGGCCTCCCCTTCCACCACAGGGGCGACGATGTCGGTATCGTCGTCGCTCATCCCTTCGATGACGCCTTTGAGGGCAAGAAGACCGTCGGCGCGCGGGGCGGCCACCGACCCGCTCGCCGCAAGGTCCTGGATGGCTAAGAGGTAAGTGCCGATCTGCTCGTGATTGACCTTGTAGCGGGCGGTGGACTCAGCCCCGCGGACGGTGAGCGACACGGTCACGTTGCCACGCCGGAAGAGCCCCGTGACGGCCTTGCGCAAGACAGGCTCGAACCGCTCCAACCCGTGCGGCAGGCGGATCCTGATGTCGAGGGAGCGGCCGTTCACGGAGCGCGCCTCGAATACATAGGAGACGCCTTCGCGCTCACCTTCAATGCTGGAATACCCTGTCATCGACTGGATGGCGCTGGCATTGCCCATCACTGCGACGCTGGCGTTCCGGCGCGCTGGCGTTCAATCTCCCGCCACCGTGCCACATTCTGCTGATGCTCCTCGTAAGTCTCGGCGAAGGCGTGCCCGCCCGTGCCGTCAGCCACGAAGAAGAGATCGTTGGTTTCGGCAGGCTGGGCCACCGCCTCCAGCGCAGCGCGCCCTGGATTGGCGATGGGACCCGGCGGCAGACCGGAAATCTGGTAGGTGTTGTAAGGGTTTGGCCGCTGCAGATCCGACTGATAGATGGTCCGCGAGCGCGACCACGCATCCCCGCCATAAAGGCCGTAGAGGATGGTGGGGTCTGACTGAAGGCGCATGCGCTGCTTCAAACGGTTGACGAAGACGGAAGCAACGTGAGGGCGTTCGTCGGCAACCCCGGTCTCCTTCTCCACGATGGAGGCAAGGACCACGAGGTCTTGAGGACTCGTGACCGGAATGTCGGAATCGCGCCCCTCCCAGATCTCATCAAGGGCGCGGCGCTGGGCGGTCTGCATCATCTCGATGAGGCGCTGGCGGGACATCCCGCGGGGGAAGGCGTAGGTTTCCGGCAGGAGCGAGCCTTCGGGCGGGATCTCCTCCACCGTTCCCACAAGGACGTCATTGTCCTTCATGCGCTGGACGATTTGGGCCGAGCTCAAACCTTCTGCAAAGGTGATGGTGTGCTGGACCACCTCGCCGGAGACCAGCCGGTCAAGCACTTCGGCCATGCTGGCCCTGGCAGGGACCACGTATTCGCCGGCCTGAAGGCGAGCGGTCACCCCCGTCCCGTAGGCAGCGGCCATGAAAACCATGCCGTTGGAGATGATGCCCTGGCTCTGCAGTCCTTCCGCAATCCCCTCAACGGAGGCTCCGCGCTCGATGATGACGGCCACATCGTTGCTTAATGGGCCGTCCGCCAAATACATCTGCCGTCCCACCAGAAGGAGGACGACCCCGCCGATCACCGCCATCACCCCAAGCAGCATGATGAGGTTCAGCATCAACACCAAAGGGTGCCTGGCGGCTTTGGAGCGCTTCTTAACCACGGGGGGCTCGGCGGCGTAGCGGCCGGTGGCACGTCGCCCCTTGGTCACCAAGGGTTCGGGTCTGCGGCGGTTCTTGCGGTTGTCCACATCCATGTCCAGTTGGGCGCGCTGGAGACGGTCGCGCACGGTGTCCAAATCCTCGCCCTGGTCCGGCGCGGCAGGTCCTTTCGGGGTCTTTGAGGTCGTGCGCCGTTTGTGCCGCATCGCCAATTCCCTCCCCGCTTTGAGGTCCTAGACCCGTCGGAACACCAATGACGCGTTGGTACCACCAAAACCGAACGAATTGGACAAGACCACGTTGATGGGCTTCTCGCGCGCCTGATGGGGCACAAGATCGATGGTGGTCTCCACCGAAGGATCGTCCAGGTTGATGGTGGGCGGTGCCACATTGTCGCGAATGGCAAGGAGGGAGAAGATCGCCTCTACCGCCCCCGCAGCGCCCAGAAGGTGGCCTGTGGCCGACTTGGTGGAACTCATGGTGAGCCCGCTGCCATTGCCGCCCACGACCCTGTGGACCGCGTTCAGCTCGATCTCGTCGCCAAGGGGCGTTGAGGTGCCGTGGGCGTTCACATAGTCGATGTCCATGGCATCGATCTTCGCCCGCTTCAGCGCCGCCGACATGCAGCGATAGGCCCCGTCGCCATCGCTGGAGGGGGCGGTGATGTGGTAGGCATCGCCCGAAAGGCCGTAGCCGATCACCTCGCCATAGATGTGGGCGCCGCGGGCCTTGGCGTGCTCGTACTCTTCCAGGATGACGATGCCCGACCCTTCGCCGATGACAAAGCCATCCCTCTGGCGGTCGTAAGGGCGGGAGGCACGCTCAGGCTCATCGTTGAAGCTTGTGGAAAGGGCACGGCAGGCGGCAAATCCTGCCAACGACAGGCGGCCCACAGTGGCTTCCGCACCGCCGGCGACCATCACATCGGCATCGTCGAAGGCAATGAGACGGGCCGCATCGCCAATGGCGTGGGCCCCTGTGGAGCAGGCCGTCACCACAGCGTGGTTGGGACCGCGGAAGCCGTGCCTGATGGACACATAGCCCGACGCCATGTTGATGAGCGAACCGGGGATGAAGAAGGGCGAGATCCGCCGCGGGCCGATCTCATCGATCATCTTTGAGAACTTTTCGATGGAGATCAGTCCACCGATGCCCGAACCGATGAGGACGCCCGTACGGTTGCGGTCCTCGTCGGTTTCCGGTGCCCAGCCCGAATCGGCAATGGCCTCGTTGGCCGCCGCGACGGCAAGGACGATGAACTCATCGAACTTGCGCTGATCCTTAGGGCTCATCACGGTGTTGGGGTCGTAATGGGCCGGATGATCGGGGTCGCGCGGAATCTGGCAGGCAATCCGCGCGGGCAGATCGTCCACCTTGCAGCGCGTGACGGGGGCTGCACCGCTCTTGCCTTCAAGGATCGCGGCCCAGGACTTATCCACCCCACTGCCCAGTGGGTTCACCGTGCCCAGTCCGGTCACCACAACGCGCCGCACAGCCATCTACTCCGTCATCGATGTCATGGAAGGAAGGTCGCCGTCAGGAGGTGGCGTTCTTGTCGAGGAACTTGATGGCATCGCCCACCGTCAGGATGGTCTCAGCAGCATCATCGGGAATTTCGACGCCGAACTCTTCCTCGAACGCCATCACGAGTTCCACCGTGTCGAGGGAATCGGCGCCAAGGTCGTCAATGAAGCTCGCCTCGGGCGTGACCTTTTCCTTCTCAACGCCAAGGTGCTCGACGACGATCTTCGTCACGCGCTCTGCAGTTTCGCTCATGGGTTAGCCTTTCGGTCAAGTTGCCCGGTTGGAAGTCGCATGTGACTCTCGTCGTCCAAGGCAGGCCGGGATGATGGGATCGTTGAATGGTGCGGACTGGATCGCCCCAGACCCTTGTTCGGGGCCGGGTATCACAGTCGTTCATGGTTTGGGAAGCGGTCTGGCCGCTGCTGCCCACACTAGAAGCCCATAAACATGCCACCATTCACGTGGAGGGTTTGCCCGGTCACATAGCGCGCCTCGTCGCTGGCAAGGTAGACGGCGGCCGCCGCAACGTCCTCAGGCGCGCCGATCTGCCCGGCCGGGATTTCCTTTTCGATGGCCGCTTTTTGATCGTCCGTCAAAGCATCGGTCATTTTGGTGGCAATGAAACCGGGGGCAATGGCGTTCACCGTCACCCCGCGCGCCGCCACTTCCCGGCCGATGGACTTGGTGAGGCCCTGAAGGGCGGCCTTGGCGGTGGCGTAGTTCACCTGGCCGGCATTGCCCGTTGCCCCCACAACGGAGCCGATGTTGATGATGCGGCCCGTGCGGCGCTTGATCATCCCGCGCACAAGGGCCCGCGAGAGGCGGAAGGCTGCGGTGAGGTTCACCTCGATCACATCATCGAAATCGCCGTCCTTCATGCGAAGGAGGAGGCCGTCGCGGGTGAGGCCCGCACAATTGACGAGGATGTCCACAGGGGCCACCGCCTCGGCCTGTTTGGCAAGTTCGTCCACAGCGGCGCGGTCGGAAAGGTTGGCGGCAACGGCCGCGGCAGCGCCCATGGCCTCGCGCGCTGCCTCAGCACGTTCAGGGGTGGAGCCTGAGACGACGACCGTGGCGCCTTGGGCCACGAGCGCCTTAGCAATGGCCCCGCCGATGCCGCCCGTTGCGCCCGTGACGAGGGCGCATTTGCCTGAAAGATCGAACATTACGCCGCCGCCTTTGTCATGAAGGCGTGAACGTCGTCAGGCCCGTTGATGGCAACCCCTTCGACGGACTTGTCGATCCGCTTCAAAAGGCCCGTGAGGACGCGGCCCGCACCCACCTCCAACGCTGTGGAAATGCCTGCCGCCGCAAAGCCCGACGCTGTCTCGCGCCAGCGCACGCGCCCGGTCACCTGCTCCACAAGACTTTGCTTGATGGCGGCAGGATCGCTCAAGGAGGTCACAGAGACGTTGGCGACAAGGGGCACCTTGGGGGCGCTCAGCGTCACCGTTTCCAGCGC
>JBCDCF010000242.1:0-5875 GCA_039182345.1 Pseudomonadota bacterium | reverse complement strand
GGCTTGGCGGCATCAGCGTGCCTTATACGGCCGAGGAGCGCGCCACCATCCGTGCCGCTCTCGCCGATGGTATGGCTGCCCGCAACGCCACCGAGCGCACCGACCGCCTTGTCGCCGCCGAAAAGGCTGTCACCACCGCCCACGGCAACGCCCTTGCCAAGGCGCTCGATGACGTGGGGATTGTTCCGGACGTGATCGGCTGGCATGGCCAGACCGTTGCCCACGCGCCTGAGCGACGTTTCACCATGCAGCTTGGCGATGCACAGGATCTCGCCGCACGGTTCGACCGCCCGGTGGTGGCCGATTCGCGCCTTGCCGATGTGGCAGCGGGCGGGCAAGGGGCGCCTTTGGTGCCGGCCTACCACCGCGCCCTTGCCCGTAGCGTCGGCCTTGCCGAGCCTCTCATTGTCATCAACCTTGGCGGGGTTGCGAATGTCACCTTCATCGATGGCGACACGTTGATCGCCTTCGACACAGGCCCTGCCAGCGCCATGATCGACGATCAGATGGCAACCATCGGCAAACTCTATGACGAGGGTGGCGCCCTAGCAGCCTCAGGCACGGTGGATCAGGCGGCCCTCAGCGCGCTGCTCGACCACCCATACTTTGCCGCACCGGCCCCAAAATCACTGGATCGCGATGCCTTTTCGCCGAAACCGGTGGAGGGGCTTGCCCTCGCCGACAGGGTAGCGACACTCACCGCCTTTTCGGCCAAGACCATTGCCCAAGGGGTGGGCCTTCTTCCCAGCCGGCCCGTGGTTGCTGTCGCCTCTGGCGGGGGCACCCACAATGCCACTTTGATGGCGGCCATTGCCGCGGCCATCGGCCTACCTGTGGAACCTGCGGACCGCATCGGCATGTCCAGCGATTTGATGGAGGCTGAGGCCTTCGCCTACCTTGCCATGCGCACCGTCGGCGGGCTTCCCATCACCTTTCCCGGCACCACGGGCGTTCCTGACGCGCTGACGGGAGGGCGCTTGGTTCTGCCCTCCCCATAGGGGGTGAGGAGGTGTCTAGCCGCCCCCGCTTTCCGTCGCGCCAACATCGAGGTGGGAGGTCTGGGACTCGTCGTCCTCAGCGGATTCCAACGGGATGACGCGGACCACTGTGGAGCTGCCGCGCACACCCCTTGCGGCGGCGGCACGCCTGCGGGCACGCTCACCCTGCATTGCCGTCTCTGAGAAGAATTGCGGACCCACTTCGCGCGCAGGGGCGGCATCGGCGGCCGCCTTCAACTCACCCTGGGGGGTGCCGGCAACGAGGGTGCCCACAGGGGCAGACCCAAGCGCGACCGCAACCGTTCCCTTAGGCGCCCTTGCAAGGCCCGTGGAGGTGACGGTCTGGGACGGGATGATCTGCTTGCCCGTCTTGTCGTAGACGGCGCGATAGCGCGTCCATCGACCGGCCGATGCCGTTTTCGTCTTTGGGGTCAGGCCGACGGTGGCAAGGGTTTCGTCAGCGTTCAGATCCTTCACGATCATGGTTTGGGGCTGGCAGCCGCACCCCGGCTTCAGACCCTTGCGATACGCAAACGCGGTGGGAAGGCGCACATAAGCCTCGCCCGTCATGGTGGAACGCATCCGCTCCACAGGCGCCTCGTTGTTGTGCACGTAAAGGGACACGTCAGCCCCGGGGCAGCGGCCCACGCACATGGCGTGCTCGGCATAGTAGTTGTCGCTGTGGGAGTTGGAGTTGATGGGGAAGTAGAACCCATCGCACAGCCGCACGCACACGGTCCTGGCATTGCCGTAACGCATGGTCTTGCGCCGGCCGGAGCCTGTGGCGCGGGTGGAGACGCCGGCGCTGCCTGTTTGTTTGCGCGACCCTTCCTGCGCCTCTTGCAGGCTGTAGCGCTCCACATTGCCTCGCCTCGCGTTCGGGTCGATGCGCGCGGTCTCAATGCCTGCATTCTCGCGCGCACGCCTGTCGTTGCCAAACAAGTTGGAGAAGAAGTTGCCGCGACGGCCGGCACGGTCATCCAGGTGGTTGTCGTCACGGGTGCCGTGGATGATGACGCGACCTGAGGGCCCGCGGACCGCTTGCGTCTTGGGCTGGCGTGGCCGCTGCGGACGGCTGGCGGTGCGCTGTTGGGGCGCGTTGCACTGGCGCTCGATCTGGCGGCGCAGGCGGCGGACCTTGCGTGTGTCACGACCGCCTGAGCGGGCGCGTTTCAGCCGTGCTTCAATGCCAGCGCACGCTCTATGGCGACCCCAACGGGCCTCGCTGCGGCACCCGAAGGCGCGCGCCTGCTGTTCAAGCTTGGCGACAGCGGCACTGGCGTTGCCGGATTGGGCCGACGCCAACTGCGCACGCAAAGCCTGGCAAGACTGCGCGAATGTTGCCGTCGTCAACAACATTATAAAAGAAAACGCGAGCAAAACTCGCATACTCGGCAACTCCGTACACTATGGACCGGCCCGCAACGCTTTAATTATCGGATCAGACGCCCACCCTCAACGCGAGGCTTGCGCCAAACACGCCAAGACGGTGTCGCTGTTACTTATGGGTCACGATCACGCGGCCGTGATCTTGTGATTGATGCAAGTCTACAACAGTTTGAGCGCAAATGCGAGCTCGTTAACGAATTGGGTATAAGCAGTCTTGGCTTCCGACGGATTTTGTATCCGCAAAATGGCGGATGGATGGATGGTGGCGATTCCCCTTCCGCCGTCGGCCCAGCGGCATTCCTGCCCACGCACACGCGACACGGACAACGCCTTGCCTGACAGGGCACGGATGGCGCTCGCCCCCAAGGCAACGGTGAGCGACGGCTTCACCAGCGCCCGCTCAAGGTCCAACCAGTACCGGCAGTGGGTGATCTCCTCGCTGCTGGGGCGCTTGTGGATGCGCCGTTTGCCCCGCGGCTCGAACTTGAAGTGCTTGACAGCATTGGTGAGGTAGACTGCGTCCCGGTCGATCCCCGCATCCTTCAGCGCCTGGTCGAACAGGGTGCCCGCGGGGCCGACGAAGGGGCGGCCGGCAATATCCTCTTTATCGCCAGGTTGCTCCCCCACAAACATGAGGGGCGCGTCGGGCGGACCTTCTCCCAGCACCACCTGTGTGGCGTCGGCATGAAGGGGGCAGCGGGTGCAGGCGTGCGCGGCCGTTCTCAGATCGTCGAGGGTGGTAATGGCGCTGGTGGCGGCGGCAGCGCGCGCCTCCTCAAGGGCGCGGGCCCGGGATTGGCGGGTGGAGCGGGCAGGGGCCCTTGGCTCGGCGGCCAGCATCTCGCCACTGCGGGCCGTTGCCTTGCGGATCAATGGCTGGATGAGCTCCGCCTCCGGCATATTCTTCCAATAGCGCTTCGGCATCTCGGAGGTCATGGCGTTGATCTTCAGCCGCGCGGGATTGAAGATGGCGCCGAAATAGGTCCGCCAGAGGTCCTCATTGACGTCGCCGTCGGGGGCAATGTCCCGTGTGGCGCCTTCGCCCATCTGAAGCGTCTTGCCGTCCCAGTGGGCGCTGCGCAGCGGGGTGAGAATGGACCAGCGCATGTTGGCGAACCGGCGCACGAAAAAGCCGCTGGTGAGGTCCAGCGTGTGGTGCTCAGGCTCGAACCAGGCCACGAACCGCTCCACACCGTCAGCATCCTTGGTGGAACGAAAGCGCACGAACGCCTTCATCTTGTGGGAGCAGCGGCGCACGTTCTTGGCCATGCGCTCCGCCTCGGCCACGTCAGGGTCGCTCGCAACGCGCAACAGCTGTGGCTCATCCGCAAACCGCTCCAACAGGCGGTGCAGGAGGGCGAACCGGGTCGGCGACTTGTGGCAGATCACAAGGGCGGCAAGGTCGGCAAACCGGCGCGGGGCCCTTGGCCAGTCCTCAGGCGCCGGCTGGGGCAAGCCATCAATGCTGCGGCCGATGCCGAAAAGGCCTCGTTCGGCCTCACCCACCGCCCACATCACATCCTTTGAGGGCACCGACGCACACACAAGACGGCGCACACTGTCGCGCCATGTGTCCATGTCGGACGGATGGGCAAGGCGCACTCTGTAAGGTTCGCTTTCCCGTCGCGGCCCCTTGGCGGGCGGTGGCTGGCCCGTCATGCAGCAAAAAGGTCCAGCTGGCGCGCAGGCTTCACAAACCGTTGGCGCAACGCTTCGGTGTCGATGAGGCGCGAGGGCGTCCACCCCAATGCGGTGATGAAAGGAAGGGCTTTGCGCGCCGTCGGGGAAAGGCGCGACAGGTCCTCCACCCTCAAGCGTCTGTGGGGGCGTGTGCGCACAATGGCATCCACGGCCTTCACCCCGAGGCCAGGCACCCGCAGCAGCATCTCCCGGGGGGCGCGGTTCACATCGAGGGGGAAGGTGCCCCTGTGGGCAAGGGCCCAGGCAAGCTTGGGGTCGATCTCAAGGTCGAGCATGCCTGTGGGGGCTGCGTCCTTCAGATCGGCAAGCTCGAAGCCATAGAACCGAGTCAACCAGTCAGCCTGATAAAGGCGGTGCTCGCGCACCAAAGGCGGTGCGGCAGGGGGCAAAGCGCGCGACGCATCGGGAATGGGGCTGAAGGCGCTGT
The DNA here is from genome assembly GCA_039182345.1 of Pseudomonadota bacterium. Classification (GTDB taxonomy): domain Bacteria; phylum Pseudomonadota; class Alphaproteobacteria; order Rhizobiales; family Amorphaceae; genus Acuticoccus. The sequence goes on along the minus strand of JBCDCF010000242.1, from coordinate 1,360 downwards.
AGTAGACGCGCTTCAGGCGGTAGGCGGTATAAAGGTTACGGCTGGTGGATAGGATCGACACGTCGGTGGTGTCGTCCGCCCCCACAATCATCTGTGTGGATTGGCCTGCGGGCGCAAACTTCGGCGCCTTGGCCCGGCGCGTCTTGCGCCCCTCCCGCGCATCCTCGATGGAGGTGCGCAGCCGCGCCATGGAGCCTTTGATGGTCCGGCCCGACTTTTCAGGCGCCAGGCGCTTCAGGCTCGCCTCGCTCGGCAGTTCAATATTGATGGACAGGCGATCGGCGTAGCGGCCCGCCTCATCCAACAACGCTTGCGAGGCATCGGGGATGGTCTTGAGGTGAATATAGCCGTGGAACCCGTGCTCGGTGCGCAGCGCCTTTGCCACCCGCACCACCTGCTCCATGGTCTCATCCGCCGAGCGCACGATGCCTGAGGACAAAAACAGGCCCTCGATATAGTTGCGGCGATAAAACGAAAGCGTCAGATCCACCACCTCTTCGGGCGTGAAGGCCGCCCGCTCCACTTTGGAAGACACGCGGTTGATGCAATAGGCGCAGTCATACATGCACGCGTTGGTGAGCAAGATCTTCAAAAGCGAAATGCACCGGCCGTCAGGGGCATAGGCGTGGCAGATGCCTGACCCTTCCGTGGAGCCGATGCCGCCCAGCGTTTTGGCATTGCGCTTTTGCGTGCCTGAGGAGGAGCACGACGCGTCATACTTGGCCGCATCGGCAAGGATGGCGAGCCTTTCGCTCAACGATCGCTCCCGTCCGCGCACGGCCATGACTCACTCCCTTGTTCGCGCTTTGTTCAATTGCGCGATGGCGGCGCCTTTGTCCAGCGGGGTGGGGAAAAGATGTGTCGACATTTCGTCACAGTTAGCGAGTTGAAAAGATAAACTGGATAAATTGCGACAAACATCTGTTGCGCCGCATCGACACCCTCTGGGATGGTTCGCGGCAGTTTGGTTGCGTGGAGGTGAAGTGTGAACGTTCGCGATCGCCTGAAGGCGGCAGCGGTCGGCGCGGTGGTGGCAGGGACCATGACCACAGGCGCGTTTGCTGCATCCGATCTTGTGGTGGGGGTGCCCCATTGGCCGTCGGCCCAGGTCACAGCCCACATTTTAAAGCAAACCGTGGAGCGTGAGTTCGACACGAACGTGCGCCTGCGCCCCATGGGCACCCAGGAAATCTTCGATGCCGTGGACCGCGGCGAGGTGGACGTCCACCCCGAAGTATGGCTGCCCAATTCCGAAGAGCTGGTGAAGAAGTACGCCGTGGACCGTGGCACCTTGCGCCTCAGCCCTCGCGGTGTGCCTGCAGCGCAAAACATCTGCACCACGCCCGACACGGTGGAGCAG
>JBCDCF010000241.1:0-5884 GCA_039182345.1 Pseudomonadota bacterium | reverse complement strand
TATGGGGACACCTTCGCCGACTTTCTCGCCCGCCTGCCCGGCTTGGCGGACTACCCCCAGGTGCCTGAGGTGGCGCGGATCGAATATGCCCGTGTGGCAAGCTACCACGCCAAGGACGCTGCCCCCCTTGCGGGCGAGACCATGGCGGCCGTTGCGCCCGAGGCCCTGCCGACCCTGGTCTTTACACCGCATCCGTCAGCACAGCTGGTGCCGACGCCCCACAACGGCCTTGCCGCCTTTCAGGCCAACCACGCGCCGCCCTTTCCCGTCACCGACGGTGCCGCCGCCGCCCTTGTCACACGCCCGCAGATGGAGGTGATGACCCACGCCCTTGATGAGCCGTCCCTCCCGTTCATGGGCCATCTTCTGGCGGGCAAGACCCTTGGGGAGGCTGCCGAAGCCTCTCCCGACACCCTTGATCTTGGCGCAGCCCTTGGGGTTGCGCTCGCCGCAGGGGCGTTTACCGAATGTCGGACCACGCCGCCCTAAGGGTGTGGTCAACCCCTCCTCCCGGTTACGTCCGCCCGATTGTTGCGCTAGTGACGGCGGCGCCATCGCAAACACTTCCCGTGCGTTCGCACCAAAGAGGCAAAGCCCATGTCGTTTTTCGTCCGTTTGCATAACGCCGTCTTCCACGGCATCCAGCGCGCCTTTGACGGTTGGTTGCTGTCCACCCTGGCAAGGCTGGTCTTTGCAGGCGTCCTCCTCGTTTACTTCCTGAACTCGGCGCGCACGAAGCTTGGCGACGGCATCATGGGCATCTTCGAGTTGAGCACGGGCGCCTACGCGCAGATCCTGCCGAAAGCCTTCGAGGCGGTGCAGTACGACCCCGCCGCCCTGTCGGCCCTGCAAAAAGCCATTGTCTACGCCGGCACCTATGCGGAGATCCTGCTTCCCGTGTTCATTGTGGTGGGCCTTTTCACCCGCCTATCCGCGTTGGGGATGATCGGCTTCACCCTTGTTATGTCCTACGTAGACGTTGTGGGCCACGGTGCGGATGCGGCCACCCTCGGCGCCTGGTTTGATGCGCAGTCAGGCTCGGCCATCCTCGACCAGCGGTCCTTGTGGATCCTCCTGTTCATGGTGCTGGTGATCAAAGGGCCCGGCCCCTTGTCCCTTGACGCTTTGTTCGGACGCAAGTCAGCGCACTGATGACGTTCGCCTCGGACAACTGGGTCGGCGCGTCTGACCCTGTGATGGCAGCGCTCGCCGAAGCGAACGCCGGCAGCGCCCCCGCCTACGGCAACGACACCTTTACGGGACGGGCCAACGACCTCCTCTCCGCTTTCTTTGAAAGGGACGTGGCCGCGTTTTTCGTGGCAACGGGGAGTGCGGCCAACAGCCTTGCGGTGTCCACCTTCTCCCGCCCTGGCGGTGTGGCACTGTGCCATGAGGATGCTCACCTGGTGCGCGATGAGGCCGGCGCGGCAGGCCTTTTCGGCGCAGGTCTTGCCATCGACACGGTGGATGGTCCCGGTGGGCGGATCGACCAGGACGCCCTCCAGGCGCGGCTTGAAAGCTATCGCGAAGGCAACGTCCACCAGGGCCGCCCCGTCGCCCTCAGCCTCACCAATGTGAACGAGTTTGGGCTGTGCTACGACCCTGGCACGGTTGCCGCCTTGGCCTCCATCGCAAAGCGGCGCGGGCTTGCGGTGCACCTTGATGGGGCGCGCTTCTTCAATGCCCTTGCCCACACAGGCTCTTCTCCTGCCGAACTCACCTGGCGCGCGGGGGTGGATGCGATTTCCCTCGGCTTCACCAAGACGGGGGCGTGGTGTGCCGAGGTGCTTGTGTTCTTCGACATGGCGCTGCGCGAGGATGCAGCTTACAGGCAAAAGCAGGCTGCCCAGCTGTTTTCCAAGAACCGCTTCGTCGCCGCACAGGTGGCGGCCTTGCTGGAAGGCAACCACGCCCTTGCGCTGGCAAGCCACGCCAACACCATGGCAACTGAAGTGGCCGACATCCTCGCCGGCTGCGAGGAGAGCGCCCTTGCCCACAGGTCCCAGTCCAACGAGGTGTTCGCTTACCTGTCAGCGAGTGCGGCCAGAAAGCTGGCGGCAGCAAAGATCACCGCCCACCCCTGGTCCGTCCGCTCCGCCCATGCCCCCAAGCCGCCCCAGGAGGGCTGGACGCTCCACCGTTTGGTGGCGAGCTACCGCACGAGCCCCGATGACGTCCAAGCTCTGAGGCAAGCGCTGGCGGACTGAGGCGCGGACCGGTCGCACGGTCGAGGGCGGCAATGCTGTCCGCAGAGCGCCCTTTCGGCGCCGAATGTGCCCCGGCGGCGCACCGTGGGCTGCGTCGCGCCGCTTGGCCACACCCTAGATGGGCTTGCGGGCGAGGAAGACGCCGATGGCCATCAACACGAGGCCTGCGGCACGCTTCCAGGAAATGGACACCTGGGTGGCCCCGAAGAGGGCGAAATGGTCGATGATGGCGGCCGACACCAACTGGCCCAGGAGCACCAGGAAAATGGCGTTCCCCACACCGATGCGCGGCGCAAGCCATGTGATGGAGAACATGTAGAGCGCTGCAAAAAAGCCCGCCGTGGCGCCAATGGTCGGCCCCGGCCAGCGGACCCCACCGGCCGGAAGGCCGGTGACCGCCAGCACCACGAGGAGCGACAGGCACGCAAGGAAGCACAGGAACGCTGCCGCAACGATGGGGCTTCCCACCTTCCCTGCAAGGTTGGCATTCAAGGTGGCCATGATGGGGATGCCGATCCCCGCGATCAGCCCGAGGGCGGCGTAGTAGAATGCACTCACCGCCGAGCCGCCTTCGATGTCACAGCGCCCATTGCCTTCCCCCGCAGTCTTTCCGCTCCCGCATCTTCGGCGGGCAGCGGCACTTTTGCGCCCAGCAAAGGTCGGACTTCAAGCGCTCAGCGCAGAAATTACGCAGGTGCGCATGAGGCGCCTCAGGTGGGGATGGGGGCTGTGCTGTCCCTGACGATGAGGTCCACAGGCAAGATGTGGGAGCCTTCCACCGGTTTGCCGTCCACAAGGGCAAGGAGGCGCTCGGCCGCAATGCGCCCCATGTCGGCAGCGGGCACGCGCACGGTGGTCAGCCGCGGCGCGCTGAATTGTGCGATGGGCAGATCGTCGAACCCGATGATGGAAATGTCCCCCGGCACAGACAGCCCCGCCCCACGGCAGGCGGCCATGGCCCCCACCGCCTGAATGTCGTTGGCCGCAAAGATCGCGCTCGCCCGCGGGGGTGTGGACAAGATGGCCCCCGCCGCCTCGTAACCGTCCGCAAACTCGAACGCGCGTTCATGGATCAGCGCTGTGTCCACGGCGATGCCACGATCGGCAAGGGCATCGCAGTAAGCTTTGCGGCGCTGCAAGGCACGGTCATTGACGCCGCTCTCCCCGCAGATGAGGCCGATGCGGCGATGGCCAAGGTCCAGGAGGTGGTCCATGGCAAGGCGCCCGGCCGCATAGTTGTCGAAGGCCACACAGGGGACGGCCGCCTCCGCTTCCACCCGCCATGTAACCACGTAAGGGATGTTGTGGCGCTCAAGCACCCTGTGGAGGCCGGGGTCATGGTCGGCGCCGGTCAGAATAATGCCGTCCACCCGCCTCTCCACAAGCCTGCGGATCAGTTCGCGCTCGCGCACAGGGTCGAAATCGCTCACCACCAAGATGACCGCATAGCCCGCGGTTTGGCAGAGCCTTTGAATGGCCTGTGTGGACGAGGCGTAGATGGAATTGGTGATGGTGGGGATGGCAACGCCGATGGTTTTGGTGCGCCCGCCGGCGAGGGCGCGGGCCATGCCGTCGTTAATGTAATCGTTTTCATTAATGACCTTCAAAACCGCCTCTCGTGTGGACGGTTTGACGGTGTTGGGCGCGTTGATGACCCGCGATACCGTGGCGGTCGAGACCCCGGCGGCCTTGGCGATGCCGCGGATTGTTTGCGGCGGCGGTTTTGAATCTGACGCCATTAGGACGCTTTCTTACCCAATCCATGCAGGGTCGACTAGGGTGAAGGTCACGGCATTTTTCAACAAACGCAATTGACAGCTGGTTGCGACCAACCGTACCCTCGCATTGTAAACGGTTACATAGAAGACCGTACCGGAGGAAACGATGCCGCATTTCATCAAGCGTGCGCCGCCACGCCCTCCGCAAGATTTGGCCGCCGTCCAGTCCACCGTCTCCACCATGCTCACCCGCATCCGCGAGGAGGGCGATGCGGCCGTGGTCGACTATGCCCGCACCCTCGACAAGTGGCAGGACAAGCCCTTCCGCGTCACCGACGATGCCATCCGCCACGCAACCTCCCGCCTGCCTGAAAGCTTTAAGGACGATTTTGCCCTGTGCCTTCACAATGTGCAGGAGTTCGCCAAGCGCCAGCGGGAGTCCATCACCGAGTTCGAGGCCGAGATCTCTCCTGGCCTGACGCTGGGCCAAAGGCTGATCCCCATCGAGAAGGCGGGCTGCTACATCCCCGGCGGCAAGTATCCGCTGATTTCCGCCGCCGCCATGAGCGTTGGAACCGCCAAAGTCGCAGGCGTCGACCATGTGATTGGCGCCGCCCCTCCCCGCCCAGGCGAAGACGGCATGTACCCGCAGACCCTTTATGCGCTGCACGCCTCGGGGGCGGACGAGATCTATTGTATCGGCGGCGTCCAGGCGATGGCGGCCATGGCCTTCGGCCGTGTGGGGATGGCCCCTGTGGACCTCATCACCGGCCCAGGCAACGCTTATGTGGCCGAAGCCAAGCGCCAGCTCTTCGGCGTCGTGGGGATCGACCTTCCCGCAGGCCCCACCGAAATCCTCGTCCTTTGCGATGACAGCACCGACGCCGAGCTTGTGGCGACCGACCTCCTCGGCCAGGCCGAGCACGGCCCCGACAGCCCCGCATGGATGGTCACCACCTCACGCACCCTTGGGGAAGCGGTTCTAGATGAGGTGGAACGCCAACTCCTTACCCTGCCCACAGCCGAGCTGGCGGGCCTTGCCTGGGCCGCCCACGGCGAAATTGTCGTGGCCGAAAGCCCTGAAGAGGCGGCCTCACTGGTGGACGCCTACGCGCCGGAGCACCTTGAGATCCAGACCGACCGTGACGACTGGTACCTCAACCGCCTGCGCAACTATGGCAGCGCCTTTGTGGGCCAGGAAGCCACCGTTGCCTATGGCGACAAGGGTGTTGGCACCAACCACACGCTCCCCACAGGCGGCGCGGCCCGTTACACCGGCGGGCTGTGGGTGGGCAAGTTCATCAAGACCGTCACCTGGCAGCGCCTTTCGCGCGATGTGAGCCTTGAGCTTGCCGCCCCCCTCGGCCGCATGTGCCGTGAGGAAGGGATGCTCGCCCACGCCATCACCTGCGACATCCGCGGCGAGCGCTATCGCGGACGGAACGAACCGTCGGAGGCCCTGTCATGATCTTCTTCTTTGCCGAGACCCCCGATGGATGGGGCATTCCAGGCCTCCACGGCCCTTGGGCGGAGGATGAGCTTGATGGCTACGTCCAATCAGGCGTCTACCTGATCCGCGGCGAGGGCGAAAACATCCTCATCGACACGGGCAACTGGACGACGCCCGAGTATGACAACGGCATGGGCTCGTTCCTGATCGAAAAGCTTGATCAGGAGAAGAACGACCTTCGCTATATCCTGATCACCCACTTCCACTACGACCACACCGGCAACGCCTCCATCTTGAAGGAGCGCTATGGGGCCGAGATTGTCGCCCACCCTTTGGACAAGCCCATCATCGAGGACCCGATGATGGTGACGACGGCCGAAAACGTCACCCGCTTCGGCACGACGCCCGAAGAGGTGCTGCGCGACTTCAACCTTGCGGAAGGGGAGAGCCTTGGCCTGTCCGACCCCGCACAGGTGCGCCGCCACTGGAACCGCCCGGTGGAGGTGGAC
>JBCDCF010000240.1:0-5904 GCA_039182345.1 Pseudomonadota bacterium | reverse complement strand
CTGACGAATGGGTGCTCACCACATCGGCAGAGGACGGTCCTATCCTTGAGGCCGCATTCGCCGCACTCGCCGTTCCCCACAGTCTGACCGATATCGGCGCCCGGGAGATTGCCATCCGCCTCGATGGAGACGGCGCTGCGGATTGCCTTGCCATGGGCTGCCCATTTGACCTTGCAACGCTCAAGGACGGCGCAGGCAAACGCACCGTTTTCGACGGTGTGCAGATTGTCCTGAGGCGGGACGCGCCGTCCACGTTCCATGTGGATGTGTGGCGGTCCTACGCCCCCCACGTCATTGCACTCTTTGCCCGGTTCAACGAGGAACGCGCCGCGGGTCTTTAGGCCCGGCGGCGCGCTTGTGCCCCGCCGCATCGGCGGGGATGGGCCTGCGACTTAGACGGCTGCGGAGTGCCTGGCCGCCCCTTTGGTCAAATGCGCATCGAACCGGGCCGCCACCGTCCGCACGAAGGGCCGCGCGCTTTCTTCCACCTCGAACCAGTCGCCATGGCGCATCAGCCCTTCCTCGGGCTCGTCGTCGGTAAGGGCTGTGGCTTCTTCCAGAATAGGTTCTGCCAACTCGCCGAAGCGACCGCGCAGATCGTCGGCGTCGAAGCCGAAATCGCACAGAAGGCGCTCGATCACATGGCCGCGCACGCGGTCATCGTCGGTGAGGTGATAGCCCCTTGCCGTCGCAAGACGCCCTTCGCCGATGGCGGCAAGGTAGCGCCCTGTGGCGGGCTCGTTCTGCAGATACCCCTGGGGCAAGCGACCGATGGCTGAGGCGCCAAGGCCGATGAGCGCGTCGGCCGCGTCGGTGGTGTAGCCTTGGAAGTTGCGCTTCAGATGGCCTTGGGCGAGGGCCTTGGCCATGTTGTCGCGCCGGCGGGCGAAGTGATCCATCCCGATGCGGGCAAAGCCTGAAGCTTCCAAAAGGTCTGCGGCGGCATTGGACTGGTTCAGCCGCTCCATGGGCCCTGGCAGCACCGCCTCGTCGATCATCTGCTGGTGGGTGCGCATCCAAGGCACGTGCGCGTAGCCGAAGACCGACACGCGATCGACGCCGCAGCGCACCACCTCTTCCACTGTGCGCTCCACATCTTCCACCGTCTGGTGCGGGAGGCCGTAGATCAAGTCGACGCTGATGGATTGAATGCCGGCATCGCGCAGATCGTCGATGACCCGGCGCGTCAACTCAGGCGGCTGAATGCGGTTGATGGCCTTTTGCACGCGCGGATTGATGTCCTGCACGCCAAGGCTTGCGCGGTTCAGCCCGCCTTCCATCCATGCGGCGAGCTTGGCACCGTTGAGGCCGCGCGGGTCGATCTCCACAGCGATCTCAGCATCATCGCGCACAAGGAAGGAGTCGCGCAGGTGCCCCATCAGCCGGCGCACGTCTTCCGGGTGGAGGATGGTGGGCGTGCCGCCGCCGAAGTGGATGTGACTGACCTGTGCCCGCGCGTGCATCAGGCCGGCGACCATTTCCATCTCGGTGGAAAGGGCCGCAAGGTAAGGCGGTACAGGATCGTAGCGCCTCACCTGGCGTGTCTGACAACCGCAATACCAGCACAGCGTTCTGCAGAACGGGATGTGAAGATATAGCGAGAGGCGTTGCGCCGAACCAAGGGTCCCCAACCACTCCCCGGCAGTGACAGGGCCCACCTCCGGCGTAAAGTGCGGCGCTGTCGGATAGCTGGTGTAGCGCGGCACCGTGCGAACAAGGCGAGAAAGTTGATCTTGCATGATCAAAGCGTGCACTATGGAGCGGCCAAGGCTTTGATTTCGATCAATGGTGTGGTCGAACATCTGAGGAGACCCAATGCCCCGATCGCTGGACCGCACGCCGGCCGTCAGCGTAGCAACGCACGGCCTGGATCCACTGGCCTGCCGCACGTGCGCCATACGCCATCGCGGACTGTGCGAGGTGCTGACCCCTGTGGAGATCGATGCGCTCAACCGCATCGCCCAGCGCCGCAAGCTTCGCCCCGGCGAGGTGTTCTTGGTGGAGGGGGAGGACGCGGTCTCCTTCGCAAACATCACCTCCGGCGTCGCCAAGCTGGTGCGGTCCATGGAAGATGGGCGCGAGCAAATTGTCGGGCTGTTGTTTCCGGCCGACTTTATGGGGCGCGTGTTCCAGAAGGGCGACGTGACGGCACCCATGCCCTACACGGTGCAGGCGGCCTCGGAACTGTCTTTGTGTGCGTTCCCGTCAGGCCCGTTCGAGGCGATCTTGTCGGAGCACCCGAAGCTTGAGCACAAGCTCCTTGAGCGCACCTTGAGCGAACTGGATGCCGCGCGCGACTGGATGCTGCTCCTTGGCCGCAAGACCGCGCCTGAACGGGTGGCCACCTTCCTGCACCACATTGCCGCGCGGTACGCCGAGGCGGGCGGCGACCCGACACAAGGGTTCGACCTTCCTTTGACGCGGGCCGATATGGCCGACTTCATCGGCCTCACCATCGAGACCGTCAGCCGGCAAATCACCAAACTGCGCAAGGACGGGGTGATCGTCCTTGCCGGCAGCCGCCGCATCGATTCGGTGGACATGGAGCGGCTCGCCGCACGCGCCGGTCTTCGCTAAACCTTGCCACCAATATCTGGCGCGCTTGCCGTCCCTTAACGCCCGCGTCAGTGGCGGGCATCGCCTTCAGTGTCCGTCCCGGCGGTGTCGCCGCAGCCGAAGCGGGTGACGGCGTCGTAAGGGAGGCCAAGCCGGTTCTTCTCCATCACACCGTTCAGACACTCCAGCGCATCGGGGCCGAGGCGAAGGCGTGCCAGCGGCATGATGGTGCTCTCTTCCCAGGCAAGGTGGCGCCGGGTCGCCTCGAAAAACGCCCTCAACACGAACCCTGCCGCATCGTACCCCATGCCAGGAACACGGCCTGCGCCAAGTTCCTTCAACAGGCTCACCACCTCTTCAAGGGCGGCCTCATCGTCCACATGCTCGCGGCTGAGCTGGCCGATGGCCTCCTCGATCCTGTCCTCAGGCAGACAGTGGCGTGACAGGAGGGGGAAGAGGCCAAGGTCCTCGTCGGCGTGGTGCAGCGGCAAATCCTCCGCCAGGATTTGCGCGGCGCGGTTGCAGGTGAGCGGCGAAGGGTTCGGCAGAGCGTCGGCAATCCCCTCAACGATGTCGCACAGCCGTGCCTTTTGGGCATGCGCAAGATCGATGCGCTTCAGCGGGTCCTGCGGCGCAGTCCCGGGCGCGGCGGCGCGCAAGGCGCGGGCCATCATGGGGTGTTGAGCTTTGCCATGGCGCGGTCGTCCTCTCCTTCGCGAACCGTGCGCAGTTCATACCAAAGGGCATTGAGGATCCCGACCGTCGCCGCCAATCCCAACCCCAAGACCCAAGCGAAGTACCACATGAAACGCCTCCTTTCGGTTCTGTCGGGGCGCACCGCGGCATTATGCGCGGCGCGCTGTCGTGTCAGTAGGCGGGCGAACCCGGTGCAGTGATGTCCTCCTCGCGCACCTTCCCCCACAGGACCTTGTAGACCCAAGCGGTGTAGGCGAGCACGATGGGCAGGAAAATCACCGTTGCGATCAACATGTTGCGCAGCGTGTTGTGACTGGACGAGGAGTCAAACACCGTCAGCGACTGGGCCGGATGGGTGCTCGACGGCAAGATCATCGGGAACATGGACAGCCCCACCGTCGCGATGATGCACGTCACCCCCAAAGCCGACATGATGAAGGTCATCCCAGGCCAGCGCGCCATGAAGCCCAAGGCGGCAAGAAGCGGCATCAGGACGCCCACGATGGGCACCGACCACAACAACGGCATGGCGTGGAAGTTGTTGAGCCATGCGCCGGCGTTCACCGCCACCTCCTTGCCGAGGGGGTTGGAGGGGCCTGTGGGGGAGAGTTCGCTCGTCACCTCATAGCCGCCAAGAAGGCCGAGCCAGGTGAGAACGCCGCCGCCGGCAAACAGGACGCCCGTCGCAAGCGCGGCCATGACGCCGTAGCGCATGGCACGGTCGGCCACGGTGCCTTCGGTCTTCATGGTGAGCCAGGCAGCGCCGTGCATGACGATCATCGCCACCGACACCAGCCCACAATAGATGGCGAGCGGGTTGAGCAGTCCGAAAAGGTTGCCCTCGTAGATCGCCCGCAAATCGTCGGTGAAGTGAAAGGGCACGCCCTGGAGCGTGTTGCCAACGGCAACGCCGAAGATCAGCGCAGGCACCGCCCCGCCGATGAACAGGGCATAATCCCAGTTGCGCCGCCATGTGGCCCCCGGCCGCTTGGAGCGATACTTGAACGCCACGGGCCGCAAGATCAGCGCTGCCAGAACAATGAACATTGCCAAGTAAAAGCCCGAGAAGGAGAGGGCATAGAGCGCCGGCCAGGCTGCAAAGATCGCCCCGCCACCGAGGATGAACCACACTTGGTTCCCCTCCCACGTGGGCGCGATGGCGTTGATGGCGATGCGCCGCTCAACGTCGGTCTTGGCGACGAAGGGCAGCAGCGCACCCACCCCCATGTCGAACCCGTCCATCACCGCAAAGCCGATGAGGAGGATCCCCAGAAGCGCCCACCAAATGATCCTGAGGGTGCCGTAGTCGAACAAGAACTCGATCATTGTCATCTCCAGGACGTCTATTCGGCAGGCGCGGTGGAACCGCGCAGGGTTTCGTCACTCTCAGCGCCGAAGCCCGGCACCACTGACATCGGGTCCTCCACGACGCTGGGCCCCATCCGGATGGCCCGCAGCATGAGCCACACCTCGATGACGGCGAGGATGCCGTAGAGCACCGTGAAGCCGGCAATGGTGATGGCAAGGTCGACCACACTAAGGTGCGAGGTGGCGAGGAAGGTGGGCAAGATGCCCTCGATAATCCAAGGCTGGCGCCCATACTCGGCCACGAACCAGCCCACCTCCGCGGCAAGCCAGGGAATGGGGAGCGAGAACAGCGCGATCCAGAACAGCCAGCGCGGCGCCTCTTTCTCTCGCGCTGTGTGCCACAGGGCGATGGAGAACAGGAGGATGAACCAGAAGCCTGCCGCCACCATGAAGCGGAAGGTGAAGAACATGGCCGGCACGTCAGGCACCGTGGTCCACGCGGCCTGGCGGATCTGCTCGTCGGTTGCCGTGCGCGGGTCCTCCACGAACTGCTTCAGGAGGAGGGCATAGCCAAGGTCCCCGGACGCCGGCTCGAACCGTGCGCGGGCGGCAAGGTCGGTCCTGTCGGCCTTGATGGCCTCAAGGGCATCATAGGCCGTCAGCCCGTTGCGAATGCGCCCTTCGGCTTTGTCCACAAGGTCGAAAATGCCCGGGATCTGCTGGTCGAGTGAGCGGGTGCCGATGAGCCCCATCACATAAGGAATGTGGACGGCCCAGTTGGTCTTGCGCTCTTCCATGTCGGGGACGCCGAAGAGGGTGAAGGAGGCGGGCGCGGGCTCGGTCTCCCACATGGCCTCCATGGCGGCGAGCTTCATGCGCTGGTTGTCGGTGAGGGCGTAGCCGGACTCGTCCCCCAGCACCACGACGCTCAAGGAGGAGGCAAGGCCGAACGCCGAGGCAATGACAAAGGAGCGCTTGGCGAGCGCCACATGGCGGTTGCGCAGGATGTAGTAGGCCGACACCCCAAGCACGAACACCGCGCCGCACACATAGCCCGCCGATACGGTGTGGACGAACTTTGCCTGCGCCACGGGGTTAAAGAGGACGGCCATGAAGTCCGTCACCTCCATGCGCATGGTGTCCACATTGAAGGTGGCGCCCACCGGATGCTGCATCCAACCGTTGGCAATAAGGATCCAAAGGGCCGACAGGTTGGTGCCGATGGCCATCAGCCAGGTCACCATCAGGTGGGAAAGCGGCCTCAACTTGTCCCACCCGAAGAAGAACAGCCCCACGAAGGTGGCTTCCAGGAAGAAGGCCATCAAACCTTCAATGGCGAGCGGG
>JBCDCF010000239.1:0-5909 GCA_039182345.1 Pseudomonadota bacterium | reverse complement strand
CCGCCGATGGCCACCCCCGCCAGCACCCCGCCAGGCAGCGCCACCTCGATCCCATAGGGGCTGAGATAGGCCGCGCACACGGAGGTGAAGGCGGCGACGGAGCCCACGGACAGGTCGATTCCCCCGGTCATGATGACAAAGCACATGCCGATGGCGATCACGATGAACATGGAGTTGTAGTTCAGGAACGAGGAGATGTTGTAGGCGCTGTCAAAGTTCTCGTAGCGCCACACGCCGAAGAGGATGAGGGCGGCCAAAGCAATCCATACCCCGAAGGTGTGGGAGGAGCCCCTCAGGTAGCGCCGAAGGTCGAAGGTGGCCGCGTCCATCCATTCACTCCGAGCGAATTTGTTGAAGGTAGACGGCAAGAACGATGATGCCGGCCTTGGCAATGAGGGCCACCTCGTCCTCCACCCCGTTGGCAAGGAGGGTGTATTTGACGAGCTGAATGATCATGGCGCCGAGGATTGCCCCGAAGATGGGCGCCCGCCCGCCTTGGAGGAGCGCACCGCCCACCACCGCCGCGGCAATGGCATCAAGCTCCATCAGGTTGCCGTTGCGCGCCGCATCGGAGGCGGAGTTGATGGCAACCACAATCATCCCCGCAACGCCTGCAAGGGTGGCGCAGATGACGTAGACGGCAATCTTGACGGCCCGGACAGGGGCGCCTGAAAGCCGCGCCGCCCTCTCGTTGCCGCCGATGGCAAGGACGTAGCGGCCGAAGACGGTGCGGCGGATCAAAAAGAAGATCAGGATTGCGATGACCACGGTCAGCCAGCCTTGAAACGGCAGGCCCAGGATGCGCCCTGTGCCGAGATAGCTGAACTCGGGATTGGAGAAGGTTTGAAGGTTGCCGTTGGTCAGAACCTGCGCAATGCCGCGCCCTGAGATGAACAAGATCAACGTTGCGATGATGGGCTGCACCCTGAAGAAGGTGACAAGCACACCGTTGAACAAACCGCACGCCGCCGCTGCCACCAAGGGGAGGGTGAAGGCGGCAATCAACCCCAACGTCGGATAGGCGACGCCAAAGGGCGAGCCGAAGATCAATGGCGCCAGGGCCCCCGACAGCGCCATCACCGCGCCGACGGACAGGTCAATGCCCTTGGTGGCAATCACCAGCGTCATCCCCACAGCGACGATGGCGATGGTGGCCACCTGGCTGATGTTCACAAAAAGGGTCTGCAATTGCAGGAAGTTGGGGGTGATCGCAATGTTGAGGAGGATGAGGACGGCAAACGCCACCAACCCCCCATGGCGGCGGGCAAGCACCCCCCAGCGCGGCCCTGGCGCACGCTCCTGGCTGGGGCGAAGGGCGCTGTCGGTGCTCATGCCGGGGCGTCCGCCTCGCGGTGGTGGGCAATGGCGTTCAACAACACATCTTCGGTCAGGCCGGGATTGTTGAGGACGGAGACGGAGCGGCCGTCCTGCATGACGACGATCCTGTCGGCCCCTTCCACCAGCTCCTCGAACTCTGAGGAGATGAGGACGACGCCGATGCCGCGCTGCACATTCTCGCTGATGATCTTCTGGATATCGAGCTTGGCGCCCACATCGACGCCGCGGGTCGGTTCATCCAGGATCAGAAGCTGGGGCTCTGTGGCAAGCCAGCGGGCAATCAGCACCTTTTGCTGGTTGCCGCCCGACAGCTCGCGGATGGGCTGCTCCATGCTGGCCAGCTTGATGCCGAGCGCCTCGATGAACTTGGCCACAAGCGCGCGCTCATCCTCACGCTTGATCTGACCGGATTTTTGCAGGCGCGGCAAAAGGGCGAGCGTCAGGTTCTCGCGCACCGACATGTCGGGGATGATTCCTTCCGCCTTCCTGTCCTCCGACAAGAAGGCGATGCCGCACTTGATGGCCTCCGACGGCGTTGTGGGCGTTGCCTTGCCATCGGCCAGAGCAATGGTGCCCTCGGTCAATGGATCGGCGGCGAAAAGCGCGCGCGCCGCCTCCGTCCGCCCCGAGCCGAGGAGCCCGCCAAGGCCGACAATCTCGCCCCGGTGGACGGTGATGTCGAAGCATTGCAGCTGCTTGCCGGTGGCAACGCCTGTGGCGGTCAGAAGCGTTTCGCCGCCGGTGGTGCCGCCGCCAAGGTCGGTCATGCCGGCAGCTTTGATGTCCTCGATACGGCGGCCCAGCATGTCGGCGATGAGGTCGAGCTTGCTGGTCTCGCCGATGGCTTTGGTGGCAATGGTCTGGCCGTCGCGCATCACCGTCACGCGGTCGCAGATGCGAAACAGCTCATCCAGAAAGTGGGACACGTAAAGCACCGCAACGCCAGACTCCGACAGCCCGCGGATCACCTCGAACAGCACCTCCACCTCACGGTCGTCCAGCGAGGAGGTGGGCTCATCCATGATGACGAGTTTGGCGTTGAGGGAGACGGCCCTTGCAATGGCCACCAGCTGCTGAATGGCGGTGGAGTAGTGGCCGAGCGGCTGGGTGACGTCGATGTCGATGGAGAAGCGGCGCAGGATCTCGCGGGTGCGCGCGTGGGCCTCCTTCCACTTCACGAAGAGGCCCAGACGCCGCGGCTCGTAGCCGAGGGTGACGTTTTCGGTCACCGAGCGCAGGGGAACGAGGTTGATCTCCTGATAGATGGTGGAGATGCCAACGTCCTGGGCCTCGCGCGGGCCTGACAGCGACAGGGGTTTGCCCTGGTAGGCGATCTGACCGGCATCGCGCTGATAGACGCCGGTCAAGATCTTGATGAGGGTGGACTTGCCGGCCCCGTTCTGGCCGATCAGCCCGTGCACCTCGCCAGGCAGAATGTCGAGCCGTGCTGAGCGGAGCGCTGCCACACCGGCAAACGCCTTTTCGATCCCGCTCATCCCGATCAACGGCTCTGACATCACAACAGCCTTTGGAGGGGACATGGCCCCTCCGTTTGCCGATCAGTACGCTTCGTCGATGTGGTCGGCAGCGTTTTCCTTGGTGAAGATCCTGTCTTCCACCTTCACCCAGGGCTCGATGCTTTCGCCGGCGGCGTAGCGCTTCATCACATCGCAGGCGAGGGGGCCGAAGAAGGGGGAGGATTCCACCGTCACACCCATCTTGCCGTCGATGATGGCCTGGAGCGCATCGCGCGTGCCGTCGATGGAGACCACAAGAACATCATCGCCAGGCGTGCGGCCGGCGAGCTCCAGCGCCTGGATCGCGCCGATCGCCATCTCATCGTTGTGGGCGTAGACGATGTTCACGTCAGGGTGGGCCTGAAGCAGCGTTTCCATCACCTGCCGGCCAAGGTCGCGGGCAAAGTCGCCTGACTGTGAGGCGACGATGGTCATGTTGTCGTGCTGGGCCATGACATCGTCAAAACCCTTCTTGCGGTCGTTGGCGGGGGAGGACCCTGTGGTGCCTTCAAGCTGGATGATGGTGCCTTGCTCGCCGTCGAAATTTTCAAGCGTCCACTCGGCCACCCTGCGGCCCTGGTCCACAAAGTCCGACCCCAGGAAGGCCACATAGTGCTCGCCCGCCTTGGCAACGTTGGGGTCCACTGAGCGGTCCACAAGGAAGGTGGGAATGCCGGCCGCCCGGGCGCGCATCACGGCGGGGATCAAGGGCTTTTCCTCACGCGGAGGCAGAAACAGAACGTCGATCCCCTGGGCGATCATGGAATCAACGTCGGCCACCTGTTTGGCGGCGGAGCCTGCCGCATCGGTGGTGATGAGGTCCCAGTTGCAGGCGTCGGCGGTGTCCTGAAAACTCTTGGTTTCGGCGATGCGCCAGGGGTTGTTGCTTTCCATTTGCGGGAAGCCGACCTTGTAGCGCTCCTTCTGTTCAAGGGGCGGAAGGCCTGAGGCCATGGCGCTTGTGGCGCCGAGGGAGGCGGCCATGCCGACCGCCAGGATGGTTGAGACAATACCCTTCATGGTTCCTCTCCATTGCCGACGGTGAGCCCGCCTTGACCGGTGCCAATACACCTTGACGGGAAGCGTACAACCGGCACCTAATAAGTCAATTAATATTTATTTCTGGCGACAGCGCCGGGAATCATCGCCACAACGGCGCAAGGAATACTGGCAGCCGCATCAGCGGGCCGATGGGAAGGGGCATGGACCAGGACGTTGAGCGGCGGATCGGTGTGGGCCGGGTGCGTGGACGGCGCAGGGTGACGATGACGGACGTTGCGCGCGCCGCCAACTGCTCCCAAAGCACCGTCTCGTTCGTGCTCAACAACAACATGACCGTGCAGATTTCGGACGCAACGCGCGAGCGCGTGCACAAGATTGCCCGCGAGCTCGGCTATGAGGGGGCGCAGCGCCCCGGCCGTGCGGCGGCCCGGTCCGCATCGCGGGTGATCGGCTTCGTGGCCGACCGTTTGTCGGTGGGCTGGGACGGGGGCCCCGCGCTTCTTGAGGGTGTGCGTCAGGCCGGCAATACCGCAGGCGCCCTCGTCCTTGCCGCCGAACCGGAAAACGACGCGGATCTTGAGCCGAAAACCCTCGACTACTTCATGGCGAGCGGTGTGGATGCGTTGATCTACGCCTGTGTCCACACCCGCAAAGTGCGCCTTCCTGACCGTCTTGTGACCGCGCCCATCCCTGTCTTCCTCCTCAACTGCTACACGGAAGACGGGGATCGGCCGGCCGTGGTGCCGAGCGAGATTGTCGGCGGACAGACCGCCACAACGGCCTTGATCGATGCCGGCCACAGGCGCATCGCCACCATCACCGGCGAGACCTACATGGAGGCCGCCAGCGACCGACTGACGGGCTACAAAAGGGCGCTCGCCTCAGCCGACATTCCTTTCGACGAAACCCTCGTCATGCCAGGCGATTGGTCGGCAAGCACAGGCTTTTACAGCACCCAGCAACTGTTGGCGTTGGACACCCCGCCCACCGCCATTTACTGCCAGAACGACCGCATGGCTGTGGGCTGCTATGAGGCGCTGAAGGAGGCGGGTCTTCGCATCCCCCATGATGTCTCGGTGGTGGGCTATGACGATGATGAAATCTCCCGCCATCTCTTCCCGCCTTTGACCACATTGGTGCTGCCGCACAGGGCCATGGGCCGCTTCGTCGTGGAGCAGTATCTAGACGGTGTGCCGGGGACTGCCGGCCGCTACCGCCTCACCAAACTTGCCTGCGAGCTTGTGGAGCGCGAGTCTGTGGGTCCACCGGCCGAGCGAAGGCGCAGGAGTCTATGAGATGGCAGGAGAGACGTTCGACCACATCGTGATTGGCGGCGGCTCTTCGGGCTGTGTGGCAGCCGCGACCCTTGCCGCCGAAGGGGGGGCGCGTGTCCTCCTCCTGGAAGCGGGGCACTCCCACCGTCACCCGCTCCTCGACATGCCGCCAGGCATCTTCAAGATGATCAACGGCTCCAAGTTCATGCGCTACCACACCACCCCGCCGCAGGATCACCTTGACGGGCGCATGCACGACATTCCCCAAGCCCACGTTCTGGGCGGCGGCTCTTCGGTGAACGCGCAGGTCTATATGCGGGGCAGACCGTCGGATTTTGACGGGTGGGACAAGGCCCTTCGCGGCAACAACCAAGGCGTCCAATGGGGGTGGGATGCGGTGCTTCCTCACTTCACCGCCATGGAGGCCAACAACCGCCTCAACAACCGTCTCCATGGCACCGATGGGCCGATGCTGGTGTCCGATCCAGGCCATGTGGACGACCTGTCGCGTTGGTTCGTCCAGGCCGTGCAGGCCCTTGGCGAGCCCTTCAATACTGACTTCAACGGACCCAGCCAGCGCGGCGTCGGCTTCTATCAGTTCATGAACCGCCATGGCCGCAGAAGTTCTGCCGCCTACGCCTACCTCGCCCCCCAGAAGAACAACCCCAACCTCACCGTGCGGCTGAAAACGCCTGTGATGCGCATTGTGTTGGAGAAGGGCCGTGCGGTGGGCGTTGTGGTGCCCGACGGGCAGGGGCGGGAGACCACCATCCGCGCT
>JBCDCF010000238.1:0-5942 GCA_039182345.1 Pseudomonadota bacterium | reverse complement strand
GTCCACTGGATCACCGGCAAGGACTACTCCGACGGCTTCACCGACACATTGCCCATCAAGCGGATCGTCGCACCCGTGTGCGTCATCGATTGTTCCGCCGAGGTGGCCGAAAATCCCGATTATCTGCTGACCGCCGACGGTGTGCGCGACTGGGAAAGCAAGAACGGCACCATCCCCGAAGGCGCCTGGGTGGTGATGCGCACAGACTGGCACCGCCGCAACCACTCCGAGGCGGAGTTCTTGAACGCCAACGAGACCGGCCCCCATTCGCCAGGACCCAGCGTCGATTGCGTGGAGCTTGTGATTGAGCGTGGGGCCGTCGGCTGGGGGACGGAGTGCATCGGCACCGATGCAGGACAGGCCGGCGGTATGGATCCGCCCTTTCCCGCCCACAACCTCCTCCACAAGAACAACCGGTACGGGCTTGCCAGTCTGTGCAACCTCCACAAGCTGCCGCCCACCGGCGCGATTTTGATCGCCGCACCGCTCAAGATCGTGCATGGCACGGGCAGCCCCGTCAGGGCCCTCGCCCTCGTCTCGCACGGCTGAGGTTGCCGCCATCGCGTGTGCTCTCGGCGGCACGCGCGGCGGGGGCAGCGTTCACACACGTGCGTCACGACGTGTCGTGATCGGTTGGACGCATCCGATCCGGACAAAACGGCCCTAGATCGATGGGTGAGAGCCTCCTGTGCCCCGCCGGGTGCAGGAGGTTCTGGTTTGCGAACGGGAAAGGCGTTGGTGTGAGAGGCTACGATCACGTTGTTGTCGGCTCGGGGGTGAATGCCCTCGTGTGTGCAGCTTTGCTGGCGGAAGACCACCGCGTTCTTGTGCTGGAGCGCGAGGATGTGGTGGGCGGCACCATGCGCACAGGAACGCTCGCCGAAGGGTTCACCTATGACCCGATGGCAGCGACCTTCCTGTTGATGCACGCCTCGCCCGTCTACGCCGAACTCTCAAAGGCGTTGGCGCGGCATGGGGTGAGTTTTGCCACCACCGATACACCGACCGGCGTGTTGATGGCCGATGGCCGCTCGGCCGTTCTCACCCGCGACAGGGCGGCCAACATTGCCGCCTTCAACGGCCTTCATGCCGGCGCCGGCGACACCCACGGGGAGGAGATGGGGGCTGTGGAGGCCAATGCCGCGCTCCTCTTCGGCCTCTTCAACAATCGCCTCTTGAGCCTTAAAGCCCTGACGCTCATGGCAGGACAGCTGTGGTCGCGCGGGCCGCGGGCGCTGCGGGCAAGCCTCGGCGAAGCCCTTGCCACCAACAGGCACCGCCTCGACGTTTATGGCGATGATCCCGTGGCCGCCCTCAACGCGCCCTGGCCACTTCATGCAGGGCTTGGCCCGGAGCAGCCCTTTTCCGGCCAGATGGGCCAGATCATGACCTTTGCCCTTGAGGCCATGGGCGCGCCCATTGGCAAGGGCGGCGCCGCGCGGGTGGCTGAGGGCCTTCGCGCCATCATCGAAGAGCGTCGCGGTGTGGTGCGCACAGGCGCTGACGTGGACAAGATCGACCAGGGGAGCGATGGCCGCCACGTGGCGCGCATCCACCTGGCGGACGGGGAGAGCATCGACTGTGACAGCGTGATCTGCTCCGTCACGCCGGGCCAGCTTTATGGCCGGCTCCTGCGCGAGTGGGATTTGCCTGAAGCCACCCGCGCGGCCGGGCGCTACGCCAAAGGCCGCGGCAACATGCAGATCCACTATGCGCTTGAGCGGCCTGTGGATTGGCCGGATCCGGCGCTCGCCTCCGTCCAGCTTCTTCACCTGTGTGACGGGGTGGACCAGGTCTCCAAAGCCACCAACGAGGCCGACCGTGGCGTCTTGCCCGAGCGCCCGACCGTGTGCGTAGGCCAGCCGAGCGCTGCCGACCCCTCCCGCTGCCCTGATGGCAAAGCTGTGTTGTGGGTCCAGCTTCCCGAATGCCCCCGCGTGGTGAAGGGGGATGCGGCAGGCACCATTGCCGTGGAGGCTGACGGCGCGTGGAGCGAGGCCGTGCGCGAAGCGTATGCGGACCGTGTGGAAGCGATGATTGAGGCCCATGCACCGGGGTTCGGCGAGACCGTCATTGCCCGCAAGGCCTACGCCCCCACAGACCTTGAGGCCATGAACATCAACCTTGAGGGCGGCGACCCTTACGGCGGCTGGTGCGGCGTCGATCAATTCTTCCTGTTTCGCCCGTTTGGCCTCCACAAAAACCACAACAGCGCGGTGCCTGGTGTGTATCACATCGGGGCGTCCACCCATCCCGGTCCTGGTCTCAGCGGGATGTCGGGCTACTTGCTTGCTAAACACCTAAAATGAATGGCGGGGCGTGTATGATGTGCGCCTCATGAGTTGGGGGTCGCCATGGCTGAGCGTTCGTTCGCAAAGGAAGTGCAGCAGCTGAAGATCGGCGCGGGGGAGGAGTTCCGCGGCGAGGGCATTTTGGCCATCACCAAGGCGCTGCTTGAAAATGGTGTGGGCTATGTGGGCGGCTATCAGGGCGCGCCCATCTCCCACCTGATGGACGTTCTGGCCGATGCTGAGGACATCATGGAGGACCTTGGCGTCCACCTTGAAGCCTCTGCCAGCGAGGCGGCTGCAGCGGCAATGCTTGCCGCCTCCGTCCACTATCCGATCCGCGGCGCCGTCGCCTTCAAGTCCACCGTCGGCACCAATGTGGCGTGCGATGCGCTGGCAAACCTGTCCTCAGGCGGCGTCACGGGCGGCGCGCTGATTGTGGTGGGAGAGGACTATGGCGAAGGCTCCTCCATCATGCAGGAGCGCAGCCACGCCTTTGCCATGAAAAGCCAGATCTGGCTGCTCGATCCGCGCCCCAGCCTGCCGCGCATCGTCCAGGCGGTGGGCGAGGGGTTCGAGTTGTCGGAGGCCACCAACACCCCCGTCATGCTGGAGGTGCGCATCCGCTCCTGCCACGTGCACGGCCGCTTCATCGCCAAGGACAACCAGCGCCCGAAGATGACGGTGAAGGACGCGGTGGAAAACCCCCAGCGCGACACCAACCGCATTGTCCTGCCGCCAGCCTCCTTCCTGCACGAGAAGGAGAAGATCGACACGCGCTGGCCGGCCGCCATCGACTTCATCAAGACGCGCAAGCTGAACGAGCATTTCGGGCCGGAAAACGGGTCCATCGGCATCATCTGCCAGGGGGGCATGTTCAACGGTGTGGTGCGCGCCCTCCAGCGCCTCGGCCTTGCGGACCTTTATGGCGACAGCAAGGTGCCCATCTACTGCCTCAACGTCACCTATCCCCTTGTGCGCGATGAGATTTTGGCGTTCTGCGAAGACAAGGACGCCGTCCTCGTTGTGGAGGAAGGCCAGCCCGAGCACATCGAGCAGGCCATCGGCGACATGCTTTATAAAGGCGGCGGCACCGCCAAGCTTGAGGGCAAGGGCATCCTGCCCATGGCGGGCGAATATACCGGCGCCGTGATGCTCCAGGGGATGACGGACTTTTTGCGCCGCTACGCCACACACCTTCTGCCGTCGGAGGCGCGCGCCCCCAACTCCGACGAGGAGCGCATCGTCCTTCCCGACCTTGCCGAGAAGGTGCCTGCGCGCCCCGCGGGCTTTTGCACAGGCTGCCCTGAGCGCCCCATCTTCGCGGCCATGAAGCTGGTGGAGAAGGACCTTGGCGAGCACCACATTGCCGCCGACATCGGCTGTCATCTGTTCTCCATCCTGCCGCCCTTCAACCTTGGCGCCACCACCATGGGCTATGGTCTTGGGCCCGCCTCGGCCTCGGCCTTCAACGTAAAGGCGGACAAGCGGCCCATTGCGGTGATGGGCGATGGCGGCTTTTGGCACAATGGGCTGACGTCGGGCGTCGGCAATGCCGTCTTCAACAATCAGGACGGCGTCATCTTGATTGTCGACAACTTCTACTCCGCCGCGACCGGGGGGCAGGACATCCTGTCGTCCCGCGCCGACAATGACAGGCGCTCCACCAAGCACCCCATCGAAGACGCGGTGAAGGGGATGGGGGTCGACTGGGTTCGCCGCATCGATCGCACCTATGATGTGGGCAAGATGCGCGACACCCTCACCGAAGCGCTCACCACTAAGGAGAGCGGACCCAAGGTCATCGTCGCCTCGTCGGAGTGCATGCTGAACAAGCAGCGCCGTGTCCGCCCGCAGATCGCTAAGGCGGTGAAGGACGGCAAGCGCGTGGTGAAACCCCGCTTCGGTGTGGATGAGGACGTGTGCACGGGCGACCATGCCTGCATCCGCCTGTCAGGCTGTCCCTCGCTGTCGGTGAAGACTTTGGACGATCCTTTGCGCGATGACCCTGTGGCGGCCATCGACAACACGTGCGTCGGTTGCGGCAACTGCGGGGAGGTGGCTGAGGCCGCGGTCCTGTGCCCGTCCTTCTACCAGGCCGACATTGTGTCCAACCCCGGCGACTTCGAGACCAAGCGTGCGGGGTGGCGTGGCAAGGTCATCAGCTGGTTGCAGCGCCGGCGCGAGGGGCGTCGCCTCAACTTCGCGGCAGGGTAGGACGCCATGAACGTTCATGTGGACCCTTCGGTGGAGCGGGCCGACAACACCAGCGGCATCATCAAGCTTGCCATTCTTGCCGTCGGCGGGCAGGGGGGTGGCGTCGTCACCTCATGGATTGTCAACCTTGCCGAGGCGAACGGTTACTACGCCCAGTCCACGTCTGTGCCAGGCGTCGCCCAGCGCACGGGCGCGACCATCTACTATGTGGAGATGCTCCCCCTCTCGGACCGCACGCCCATCCTCTCCTTGATGCCTGCGGCGGGGGACGTCGACATTGTCCTCGCCGCAGAGTTGATGGAGGCGGGGCGGGCCATCCAGCGGGGCTTTGTCACGCCGGCGCGCACCACGCTCATCACAAGCTCCCACCGCGCCTATGCCGTCATGGAAAAGGCAGCGCCTGGGCGTGGCATCTTGGACGATGGCCCCATCCTGGAGGCGGCACGCGAGGCCTCGAAAATCTTTCACAATGCCGACCTTGAGCGTCTTGCCGTGGACAATGGCAGCGTCATCTCCGCAAGCCTTTTCGGGGCGCTTGCAGGGGCGAAGGTGCTTCCCTTTGAGCGGGCCGCATTCGAGGAGACCATCCGCCAATCAGGCAGGGGCGTTGAGGCCAGCCTGAGGGCATTTGCCGCCGGGTATGATGCCATCACCAAAGGCCCTGCCGACATTGCCGACCCACCCGCTGAGGAAGCGCCTCGCCCCGAGGTCGAGGGGCCCGATCGCCTGAAGCGCAAGTACGACGCCCTTCTGGCAAGGGCCGATCAGTTGCCTGAAGCGGCCCGCCATATGGCGCAGCGCGGGCTACAAAAGGTGGTGGATTTTCAAGACCTTCGTTACGGCAGCACCTACCTCGACACCTTGGAGGCGCTGGCCAAGCTGGACACCCGTGCCAATGGCGATGCTGCGCTCACCGAGGCCGCTGCCAAGTATGTGGCCAACGCCATGGCCTATGACGATGTGATCCGCGTCGCCGACCACAAGGTGCGGTCCTCGCGGATGGCGCGGGTGCGGGCGGAGGTGGGCGCCAAGGACGACCAGGT
Source organism: Pseudomonadota bacterium (assembly GCA_039182345.1). Lineage (GTDB taxonomy): Bacteria > Pseudomonadota > Alphaproteobacteria > Rhizobiales > Amorphaceae > Acuticoccus. Next base: position 394 of record JBCDCF010000238.1, on the reverse strand, counting down.
CCTGATGGTGACGGAGTATATGCACCCCCGCGCCCAGGAAATCTGCGGTGTGATGCCGGCGCCTCTGGGGGCTTTCATCGAAGCGCGGCCGCGGCTCTTCAAGCTGCTGGACAAGGTGGTCAACCGTGGCAGGCGGGTGCGCACCGACAGGCTGCGGGGCTTTGTGCCCCTTTACATCATGTCCTCGCTGCGGCCGGTACGCAGGATGCTGCTGCGCCACCGCTTTGAAAAAGCGCACCTTGAAGAGTGGCTGGCCACCGTCCGCCGCCTTGCCGCCACCGACTATGACCTTGCCGTGGAGGTGCTCAAGTGCCGGCGGCTCATCAAAGGCTATAGCGACACCCATGAACGGGGACTGTCGAAGTTCGACAAGGTGCTGTCGGCGCTGCCCCTT
>JBCDCF010000237.1:0-5958 GCA_039182345.1 Pseudomonadota bacterium | reverse complement strand
GACCCCGCGGGGGGCGGAAATCCTGCGCCACGCCCGCCTCATCGCCAACCAGGCCGACGCCATTGCCGCCCTCGGCGCAACGGGCGATGTGGCCCTCACCACCTACAGAATTGCAACGCTCGATGTGGTGGCGAGCGAAATCCTTGCCCCGTCGCTGGCCAGTCTGTTGGCAGCGCACCCCTCGCTGCGGGTTCAGCTTCAGGTCTCGGCCGACACCATCAACTTCTCACGCTGGGAGGCCGACATTGCCGTGCGTCTCAGCGAGCCTGAACGGGGCGACTTTCTTGTCTCGCGTGTGGGCGAACTGGCAATGGTGTTCGTTGAGCCGAAGGGCATCTCCGAGGACCAGATGGTGGCATGCGCCTTTCCCGAAGGGTTCAAGGCCTCGCCCGAAACCGCCTTTCTGGATGCTTTGGGCCACAAGGAGGGGGCACGGTGCCTCACCACAAGCTTTGCCACCGTCAAAGCGCTGGTCATGGCTGGTGGGGCATGCGGCGTTCTCCCGGCCATCATGTGCGGGGCGTTTGTGGCAAGGGGCGACCGGGTGACGCCACTGCCTGAGGCGCGCCAGGCCTACCTTCTTCTCCAGCCGCACCTGAAGTTCGATGCCGAGGCGCGCCACCTCGTCAACTGGATCCGCCTGGCGTTTGCCGTTGCAACACGGGACAGCGAGGTGGCAAGGGCGTAGCCTCGCCCGCGGGCGCTGCAGGTGTTAGCCCATGGGGCCGCGGATGGGGGGTTGGAAGGAGTAGCCAAGGTCCCAGGGGAAATAGATCCACGTGTCCTGGCTTACTTCGGTGACGTAGGTGTCCACCTGCTCGCGACCCTTCGGTTTGGCATAGACGGCGGCGAAGTGGGCGTGGGGGAGCTTCTGGCGCACAAGCTGCGCGGTCTTGCCGGTGTCCACAAGGTCGTCCACCACAAGCAGACGCCCGTTGTCGGGGTCGGCAAGCTTGGGGTCCACGTCTTTCAGGACGGACAGGTTTTCCAGCTGCTTGAACTCGCCATAGGAGACGATGCACACCGTGTCGATCACCCTGACGCCAAGTTCACGCGCAACAATGGCGGTGGGCACAAGCCCGCCGCGGGTGATGCAGACGATGGCATCGAACGGGCCGGCGCCATTGAGGCGCCAGGCAAGGGCACGGCAGTCCCTGTGGAACTGGTCCCAGGAGACGGGAAAGGATTTTTCGGGAAGGCTTTGTGGATCCATCAAGGACGCCTCGCGTCCCTGATGGCGATTGTCAAGGTGAAGGCCTCTCCTCATCCTCTTCGGGCCCATATTTTGGGCTGTGGGTGGAAAAGTGCGGGAAGATCTGACGGTCTTCTTCCGTCAAAGGGGCGCCTTCGGGGGAGGCGGAGGCCGTGCGCAGTGCCGCCACTGCGCGGGCGAAGAACTGTCCTGTTTCCCTGACCACCGCCACGCCCTGATGACAGGCCTCTGGCTGGCGGTCGCAGAAGGTGGTGACGTCGCGCATGGCGGCGGACACGAACTGGCCGATGGAACTGTTGGCACTGAAGATCGGCGCCAACAGGGCAAGCACGACCGCCAGCGCTGCAAGCTTGAGTATGAAGCGCATGGAGACACATCCGTTGAGGGACACTGTGGGGCGATACTAGCGCCTGGCCAATAACGGGACGTTGGCGCGTTCGGTTTGATTGTCCGCTCTGGAGCGAGGTGTTGTTTAACACCCTTTTCACGACTTGCCGGCACAGTGGGGTCGTGGGAGGTGGCGCCGTGCGACTTACCAAGTGGATTGACGAACTGCCGATCGAGGAATGGGCGGCCGGGCTCGGCCGGCTCACAAGGCGTGCGCGCCGCCGTGTGGCACGGCGCAGGAGCGCGGCCTTGGGTGGCGCGCTTGCCGTGGTGCTTGCCGTTGCTGTGGGCTCCAATGCGCTGTGGCAGCAAGATGCTGACCATCCCGCCCCGCTCCTTGCCGGCCATGGCGATAGGGACACGCCCGTGCGCTCTGTGAGCCTCGATACGCCTGTGCCCGATGCATCGCCTCAGCGCACCAGCACCCTCTCATCGCCCATGGTGGAGCGGGTGCAAAACGCGCTTGGGAGCACAGGCCACTATCAAGGGCCCGTCACAGGGGTCTTGACCGAAGAGACTGTTGTGGCCATCCGCATTTTCCAGGCCGAGAACGGGCTTGAGGTGACAGGCGAGCCGGGCCTTGCCCTGTTGGCAGCCTTGCCGCCTGAGGGAGCCGTGCGCACCGTCGGTGCTGCCGCAAGGCCCTCTCCCGCAACACCTGCGACAGCTCAGCCCGCCACCGTCAATCTCGATGTGGCCGAGATCCAGCGGCTCTTGAACGCCCGCGGCTTCGGCCCGCTGGAGGTGGACGGCAAGATGGGCCCCATGACGCGCAGCGCCATCGGCCGGTTTTCCGTCGCGCGCGGGCTTTCAGGCAGCGGCATCACGCCTGAGTTCATGCGCGCGTTGGCTGAAGGCGGCGCCTGACACCCTCCGGCGTTGCCTTGCCGTCAAGCCCGGGCGGCCTCGTCCAAAGCGTGAAAGCGATCCAAAAACCGTGTCTCCGCCGTCGCTGTGGGCCATGGCGTCAGAAAGGGCGCCAGGGGCTCTGCCGCAATGGCGGGCACGGCAAAGATGGCGCCGGCCTCCTCATCTGAAAACCCTGCAAGGCTGATGGCCTCGTGGTAGGCCGCAGCACCGTCGGCGGCCTTGATGAGGCGCTGGCGCACCCCGCCATCGTCCGCAGGAATGGAAAAGCGCAGCCTGACGGCATCCGCCAGGCGCCCCTCCACGGCCTTATAGGCATCGCCGATCACCGCCTTGAAGGGGGAGATGAGGTCGCCCACCACGTATTCGGGCGCATCGTGGAGGAGGGCGGCAAGGGCGGTGTGGGGCGGCGCATCGGGCGCCATCTCTGCCACGATCGCCTCCACCAGGAGAGAGTGCTGTGCCACCGAGAATGGGCACGCCCCCGCCGTCTGCCCGTTCCACCGCGCCACCCTTGCAAGGCCGTGGGCGATGTCGCGGATTTCAATGTCGAGGGGGGAGGGGTCGAGAAGGTTGAGCCTGCGGCCTGACAGCATTCTCTGCCAGGCGCGGGGGGCGGCGGTAGCGGTGCGGCGCCGGGCGCGGGTGGGGGATGTCACGATGGTCTCGGGCACCGTTCCTCCCCGCCAAAGGCGCATGGACGGCAAGCGCGCGTGCGGGTGGACAGGCTCAAGCGGTGGGCTCCGCCGTTTGGTCTTCGGCAGGGGCTGCGAGGGCAAACGGGGCGCCCTCTGGCACGGTGAGGGTAAGGGCGGTGCCGCCGGCAGTCACACCAGGCCCTGCGCGATCGATCCGCACCACAGCAAGGCCGTGTGCGCCTGACGATGAGCCCATGGTGCCGACAGGTTTGCCGTTGCGCTCCAAGGGGGTGCCTGCAGCGGGAAGGGGCGAGGTGCCCTCCACCCGCACGGTGCGGCGGCGGGCGGTCCCGCGATGCTGCATCCGCGAGACCACCTCCTGACCGACGAAACAGCCTTTTTTGAAGTCGACCCCGTGGGTGACATCCATGTTGGCATCGTGGGGGAAGGCATCGAGGAGGCCATAGTCGCGCACCGCCTCAGGGGCGACGGCCTGAAAGCGGCGTTCGTGATAGGCGGTCAGCGCGGCCGCGTTGAGGCCAGCACCGTCGGAGGCAAGGGCGCGCCCGCCGATCCCTTTGCCGCGGGGGTCTTGGGTGCCGAACCCCTTAGGCCCCACCACAACGGCCTCTTCCGTTGCCTCAAGCGTCACCTTGGCGCGCAGGCGGTAAAGGGTGAGGCGGCGCACAAGATCGTCCGCGGCGGCGGCCGGCACGTCCAGCGCAATGTCATCCTCGCCGATGAAGGCCATCAGATCGCTGACGATCTTGCCCTGGGGGGTGAGGAGGGCGCCGTAGACAAGGCGTCCGGCAGGTTCATCTTCGATGCGGCAGGTCAACAGGCTTTCCAGAAAATGAACGCGCTCCTCCCCGCCAACGCGGATCACGCGCCGGTCGGGGTCCTTAGAGGTCGCGTCGCCATCCATGGTCTGACCTGCCATCAACCCACCTCCCTGTCGCCCTGGTGCTGCGCCCGTTTCGCCGGCGCCATCAAGGCTCGTCCCCGGCGAGGAAGTAGCGCAGTCGCCCATCGGCAGAAATGCCCACGCGGAAGAACGTGTAGCGCCCGAGCCGCTCGATCTCCTCCACATCGATGGAGGTGAGGATCATGTAAAGGTCGACATAGTGTTTCGGCTTAAGGTCCGCCAAGGGGACTTCGGCGAAGTAGGGCCACACAAAGGTCTCGTCCCCGTCCGGCCCGATGGGCACGTGCCCCGTCTCCAAGACTTCGATGAGGATGGCGAGGATCTCCTGCCCCGCCTCATCGCCCGATTGCTGTCGCAGGGCCTCAACGGGGTTGTCGGTGCTGTCATAGCCGACAATGGGCATCGGCTTGTGGCGGGAGAAGACTTTGCCGAGGGCTTCAATATCGCCTGAGCGCGCCGCGTTAAGGAGGAGTGTGCGGGTGGCGCGAACCTCCTCCGGCAGCCCCTCTTCGCCAAAGCGCACATCGCTCAGCGCCGCGCGCCCTTCATGTGGCACGACGGTTGCACCTTCCTCGGGCAAGATGTGCGGATCGTCCTCCATGCGAAGTTCATCGCGTCCATACTCGCCGTCCATGGCCTCGGTATCGTCGGGTGCGGCGGCTGGAATGGTGGCGGGAAGGGCCGACTTGCCGTCCTGCAAGGGCGCGAACGGATCGTCCTCGGTCTCCTCGATCTCTTCAACGATGATGACGCCCTCGGGGGCGTACGCAACGCCAGGGCCAGACCAGCCGATGACGGCTAAGGTGAGGCCGAGCGCAAGGCACAATCGCGCACTCATGGCCCCTCCCATCCCGCCGATGCCGACTTTGTGGGACGGGTGTGGGTAGACAAAGCCTTGTCTTGCGCAGCTACAATCGCGGCGGAGCGTTCCCCGGTGCTTCCAACGGCACCCCCCTTCAATGAGGATATGTGCTGTTGACGCCATTGGCCCTCATCGCGCTTGGAATCCTGGGTGGGATCTTCGTGACCGCTCCGCTTGGCCCCGTCAACGTCATGATCATGCAGCGCGCGTTCCGCTTCGGCTTCCCCTCGGGGCTGGCCGCAGGGCTTGGTGCGGCATTGGCCGATGTGGTTTTTGCCGCCGCGGCTGCCTTCTCCATCTCCACGGTGAGAGCGTTCATTGAAGGTCACAGCCGTGTCATCCAACTTGTGGGTGGCATTTTGGTGGCAGCATTCGGCGGGCGCATCCTTTTAAGCCACCCGCGCTTTCGCAAGTCGCCGTCCGATGCCGAGCCCGGCGGCCTGCCGCAGACGGCCGTCGCCACGTTCATGCTGACCATCACCAACCCTGCCACTGTGTTCGGCTTTATTGCCTATTTTGGGGCGCTGGGAGAGTGGGGGCCGCAAAAAGGCGACGTGGTGGGGACAATGCAGCTCCTCCTTGGCGTGGGCATCGGCACGCTCAGCTGGTGGACAGGTCTGACCGCCCTCGTCACACGCTTGCGCGTGCACATGACGGAAGAGACGCTGTCCAAGATCAACGTTGTGGCCGGTGCGCTCCTGGTCGGTTTCGGCGCCTTGATCTTGGGGCGCCTTTCAGTGACCTATTTTCGGCTGATTTAGAGCGTGTGGCGACCGCTGGGAGGGGGCTGAAGGCTCTTTCCACCGTAAGGTGCGCTGCGACCGGGGCGATCGGGGGAGGCAGAACCATGTGCGGGCGCTACCAACTGGTGTTGCCGCTTGAAGATATGGAGGCGCTGTTTCAGCTGGACAGCGGCGCGGAGCCTTTTCCCCCACGCTACAACATTGCCCCCACACAGCCCGTCCACGTGGTCCACCTTGGGCCGAAGCGGGAGCGGGCGTTGACGCTGATGCGCTGGGGTCTGATCCCGTCCTGGGCGAAAGACCCCAAGACTCTCCCGTTGATG
>JBCDCF010000236.1:0-5971 GCA_039182345.1 Pseudomonadota bacterium | reverse complement strand
GGTCCGGCAGCTGGGCCACGGGCACGGTCTCGCCTGAGAGGATGTAAAGGGCGCTACGATCTGGTGGTGGATTTTGAGCTTGCCGATGCCGTCGAACGGCTGAAGAGCGATGGTGTGGCCAAAGAGGTGGACGGCGCCATCACCTTCATGACCATTCCCGAGGCGGCGGACACCTATGAGGCGCTTCAGGTGGCGGACCTGCGCGAGGATGCCGCCCACATCTGCGACCCCGACCCTGACGGGCTTTTGGTGGAATCCTAAGGCGTCAGGATTCGCTCGAACTTCACCGTGTCGATGGCAAAGCCCATGGAGAACACGGCCGCGTTGGACGTCGGGAAGCCGTTATAAAGGCCCACATCGGCTGCGGTGCGCCCGGCAAACTCCATGGCGGCCATGTGGATGGCGGGGTTGTGGCCGATGAGGAGGATGCACTGGCCGCTCGCGGTGCGCACAGCATCGCGCACGTCAGAGCCTTCGGCCTCATAAAGGTCTCGCCTCAGGTGAATGGTGCAGTCCGCGCCGAAGAAAGGCAGCACCGCCGCCAGGGTGTCGCGGGTGCGCCTCGCGCTGGAGCACAAGATACAGTCGGGAATGATGCCGAGATTGGCGAGCTTTGCGCCCACAGCGGCACCGTCGCGCCAGCCGCGCTCATCAAGTGTGCGCTGAAAGTCGGGCTTGCCCTCGCCGCGCTCGGCCTTGGCGTGGCGCATGAGGATGAACCGGCGCATCAGCGGCGCGCCCTGTCGAGGAAAGCCAGACGCTCAAACAAGTGCACGTCCTGCTCGTTCTTGATCAGCGCGCCGTAGAGCGGGGGCAGCACCTTTCCTGCATCGGCGCGCAGCACCGACGGATCCACGTCTTCCACCACCAAGAGCTTGATCCAATCCAACAGTTCGGAGGTGGACGGGCGCTTTTTCAGCCCAGGCGCCTCCCTCAGTTCGAAGAAGGTTTCCAGCGCTGCCTTTAAAAGGCGCGGCTTCAGGCGCGGAAAGTGCACCTCCACAATGGCCGCCAGCGTCTCGGCATCGGGAAACTTGATGTAGTGGAAGAAGCAGCGGCGCAAGAATGCATCAGGCAGCTCCTTCTCGTTGTTGGAGGTGATGATGAGGACCGGCCGGCGCGCTGCCGTCACCGTTTCCCCCGTTTCCAGCACCTGAAACTCCATCCTGTCCAGCTCGAGCAGGAGGTCGTTGGGGAACTCGATATCCGCTTTGTCGATCTCGTCGATGAGAAGGACGGGGCGCGTTTCGGCCGCAAACGCCTCCCACAGTTTGCCGCGGCGGATGTAATTGGCGACGTCCGACACCCGCGGGTCGCCCAACTGGCTGTCCCTCAGGCGGGCGACAGCGTCGTATTCGTAAAGGCCTTCTCGCGCTTTGGTGGTGGATTTGATGTGCCACTCAATCAAAGGGGCCGACAATGTGTCGGCCACCTCTTTGGCAAGAACCGACTTTCCCGTGCCCGGCTCCCCCTTCACCAGGAGGGGTCGCTCAAGGGCGATGGCCGCATTCACGGCCATTTGAAGATCAAGGGGCGCCACGTAGGTGGCCGAACCCTGAAAGCGCATCGCGGACTGCTCCCCCATATCTCTTATACGGAACGAACCGTCCCGCTGTGCGATATAGAGAGGTAACGCGTTGGAGACAGTGGTATGAGCTATTCTGAAGGAACCAAAGTCAAGTGGTCGTGGGGCCAAGGGACTGGCAAAGGGACCATTGAAAAAGTTTATAAGCGCAAAATTACCCGCAAGATTAAAGGTACGGAAGTTACAAAGAAGGGCGTGAAAGACTGTCCGGCTTACTACATTAAGCAAGCCGATGGCGATGCCGTCTTGAAACTTCACTCAGAGGTTCAAAAGGCCTAGCGGTTCGCCTGGTGTCGGCCCGTTTGAGAGGCCGGCGCCGGCTCGTCCCTCTTACGCCCAACCGCGGCATCAACACAACAGTGCCGTTGGCAATGCGCTTAACATCCTGGGACCGCTAGCATCTGGGCTGTTGCAATTGATCAATGAGCGTGTCAATGCGGCTGCGCTGGCGGGGGGAGCGAGCCGATATGATCACGGTCATCGACGACAAACGATCCGACACATACCGTCCCAGCGAGGACGAGCCGTTCATGAACGAACGGCAACGGGAATACTTTCGCAGGAAACTGTTAGACTGGCGGTCTGACATTTTGCGCGAAAGCAAGGGTACGCTGGAGCAATTGGCCGAGCGGGAGCGCAATCATCCCGATCTCGCCGATCGCGCCACATCCGAGGCCGATCACGCCATCGAGCTGCGCGCCCGCGACAGGCAGCGCAAGCTGATCGCCAAGATCGACGCGGCCTTGGCGCGCATCGAGGACGGCAGCTACGGCTATTGCGAGGAGACGGGGGAGCCCATCGGCCTGCGCCGGCTGGATGCCCGCCCCATCGCCACATTGTCCATCGAAGCGCAAGAGCGGCACGAGCGGCGCGAGCGCATCCACAGGGACGACTGAGGCGGCACTAAGCCCCGTCAGCGCCGCTCTCGGCCGGAAAACCGCCGGCTGAGCGCCGCAAAGCCCAGCATCGGCCCGACGAGCAGCACAAGGATGGCCGTCGGCCACCCTGCATGGCCTGCCAAAACAGGGGTGAGTTGGACGGAAACCGCCGAAAGCGAAAAGCCGATGGCGTTCTGCAGCGTCATGATGCTGCCGGCATAGTCCGGCGGGGCGGCATCGGCCACAAGCGCCGAAAACTGGGCAGAATCAGGAATGATGGCCGCGCCCCATACCAGGAGCGCCACCGCAAACACGAAAGGCCACTGCCCGAAGGTGAAGGCGGCGACTATGCCAGCCCCTGCCCCGCACGCAAGCGCCACCCGCGCCACAGTGGCCTTGCCGATCCTGTCCGCCACAAGCCCGGCAGGCACGCACACCACCCCTCCAAGCGCAATGGCGACGAACGCAAGGGCCGACCCATAGGCCTGCGGCGCGCCCATGCCGGCCGCTGTTGCCGCAAACGCCCCCAGCGTCCCCACCCAGGCCCAGAACGCATAAAGCTCCCACATGTGGCCGAAGTAGCCCAAATAGGCGCTGAGGATCCGCCGGTCCCGCCACACAATCATGATGGCGCCGGGGCGAAACGCGGTCGCCTTCTGGTGATGGGGCCCGAGCCCCACCAGAAAAATGGCGAACGCTGACACCGCCGCCCCCACCGATGTTGCCACAAGCACCGCACGCCAGTTGCTGCCGCCAAGGAGGGCAAACAGGTGGGGCAGTGCCGAGCCGAGCGTGAGGGCCCCCACCAGCAGCCCCACGAGAAACCCTCGCCGCGCGAGGCTCCACCCGACGGCCATCTTCATTCCCACAGGGTAGACGCCTGCAAGACAGGCCCCCACAAGCGCCCGCGAGGCGATGGCCGCCGCATCCCCTGGCGGCACGGCGAGGAGCGCGAGGTTGGCCGCCGCCGCAATCAGCGCGCTGACGGCGAACACGCGGCGCGGATCGAACCGGTCGGGAATGCCGAAGGCTGCAAAGCCGAGCGCCCCCACCACGAAACCAAGCTGCGTTGCCGTCGTCAGCACGGCAAGGTCCGCCGGGGACAGGCCATAGGTTTGCGCCAAGGGCACGGTGGTTGCCGCTGCGGAAAACCACAACGACATGGCGCCCACCTGGCAGGCGATGAGGAACACGACCGACCGCTTCACCGTCCCTCCCGGGGCGCCTGGCGACAGGGGCGATGTGAGCCGCGTATCAACGCCCTGCCCCGCCACATCGTGACGGTGCGCGAAAACTGTGGGGCGGATCAAGCCGTCGCAGGCACAGTGCAGCATCCCACCTCTGGCAGGTCGCGAATCGTGCCATTGTGGTGGGATGGCAAACGCCCTGAACGGATTTTTGCGCGGCGAGGACAATGGCTTTGCCGATGGCCTCATCTTCGCGGCCATCGGCGGACTTGCCGTGGCAGCGGGGTCGGCAGCGCTCGGCGCCCCGCCTATGGTGCCAGTGGCCGCAGCCGCCCTTTCCGTCACGGCGGCCCTTGCAAGCCTTGCTGTGCCCCGCGGCGAGCGCCATGAGGATGAGGACAGCCGCCCGGGCACCCTCACAGCCTTCGACGGCGCTCCCCTTGCCCACAACGCCGCCTTCCAGCGCTTCATGGCCGAGTTGGGACGGCCCGCCCACCCTGATGCGCTGGCCGGGGATGGTGAGGCCGCCCTTGCCCTTTTTGCCCTGCGCCAGGAGGCGATGGCCAAAGGCCGCGCCACAGGCGTGTTGCCGGCCGGCCTTCTTCTCACCATCACGCGGGAGCGGCAGGGGCTTTATCATGTGGTGGAGCGCGCCGGCACCGCGGCCGCGCCCGCCAACGCCAAGGAGCTTGCCGCACTGGCGGAGGCTGCCGTCAGCCTCAATCCCCTTGCCGGCGCCGTTGTGGACCGTGCAGGCACACTCGTTGCCGCCAATGGCCCCTACCGCGCCATGGCAGGGGACGGTGCCCATTTCGGCGACGGCCTCGTCCTCGAAGACGATACGCTGAGCCGCTTATTTGGTGCAGCGAAGGAGGGCCGCACCGCTGCCGTCGACGTTGCCGTCAAGAAAGCGCCCGATCGATTGATGCGGGTGACCGCGCAGCCCTTCCAAGCCCCCGATGCCCTGATTGTCGCCGTCACCGATGTGACCGCACAGTCCGAGCTTGAGGCGCAGATTGTCCAGAGCCGCAAGATGCAGGCCATCGGCCAGCTGGCCGGCGGCATTGCCCACGACTTCAACAACGTGCTGACGGCCATCATCGTCGTCAGCGACCTTTTGCTGCAAAGCCACCGGCCGTCCGACCCCGCGTTCCGCGACATCATGGACATCAAGCAGAACGCCCAGCGCGCGGCCAACCTCGTCAAACAGCTCCTGGCGTTTTCACGCAGGCAGACCCTGCGCCCGTCGGTGTTGAACCTTAACGATGTGGTGGCCGACCTCTCCGTCATGCTGGACAGGCTGTTGGGCGAGACCATCCACCTCGACATCAACTATGGGCGCGATCTGTGGCCCGTCCTTGCCGACCTCAGCCAGGTGGAGCAGGTGGTGATCAACCTGTCGGTCAATGCGCGCGATGCCATGGCCGGCGGTGGCACCTTGTCCATCCGCACCCGCAACGTCCCCCATGATGCTCTTGCCGCCGAAGAAGGGGACGGCGAAGAGACTGTGGCCGGCGATGCGGTCCTGATCGAGATCGAGGATGTGGGGACAGGCATTCCCCAGGCGAGTCTGGACAAGATTTTCGAGCCCTTCTTCACCCCCAAGGCGCCAGGCGAAGGCACGGGCCTTGGCCTTTCCACCGTCTACGGCATTGTCAAACAGACCGGCGGTGCGCTCACCGTTGAGAGCGTGGAAGGCAAGGGCACAACGTTCCGCGTCTACTTGCCGCGCACCACCGCTGAGGCCAAAGCCGCCGCAAGCGCCCCGACCGCCACCGACGAGCCCTCCCGCCCGCGCGAGCCTGCCGCCGACCTTACAGGCAGCGCCACGCTGTTGATTGCCGAGGACGAGGAGGCGATCCGCACCTTTGCCGCCCGCGCCCTCACCTCCAAGGGATACACCGTCCTGACGGCCGCTTCAGGCCTTGAAGCGGCCGAGATCCTTGCAGAGCGTGGCGAGAGCATCGATTTGTTGTTGACCGACGTGATCATGCCTGAACTCGACGGCCCGTCCTTGGTAAGACAGGTGCGTCAGACGTGGCCCGCGCTCAAAGTGCTTTTCATGTCGGGCTACGCCGATGGCGCTTCTGTGGATGAACTGGGCGATGCGCAGTTCCTGCCGAAGCCCTTCACCCTCAAGGCGTTGGCCGAGGCGGTGAAGCGTGAGCTGGCGCGCCCAGCGGGTTAACGAAACCTTAAGTTTTCGAACAGATTGCGAACCTGTGAGAAGTCTTCTATGATGACGCCAGCAGAAATGGGCATAACGCAATGAAGCGTAAGGGAAACGGCGCAACTCAATCGGATCTACGTATGGTTGAGGG
>JBCDCF010000235.1:0-6001 GCA_039182345.1 Pseudomonadota bacterium | reverse complement strand
GAGGAAAATATCTCGTTAGTTAAGGAGGTATTTTGGGGGATGATTTTCAATCATGTACTTCCAGTCTTGGACAAAATCGAAACGTGTGACGAATTCTACGAAATCATCACAGGACTGATGAGCGATAGCCCTCGTATCTTTTCAAAAACTAGCCCGGTCAATACTATATTGAATTGCATGGTCGGACTCAAAATCAACCGTTGGCCCTCCCATCGGCTCGACCTTATTGAACAACTTCGATCATTTTTAGTTAGCAGCGCTCTTCATCCAATCATAAAGGAAGATGCGATCGAGTTGATGACGCGTCTCCAGCTCTTCGATGAGTTGGATTTGTTTTCACAAGAGCTAAAACGGCAATGAAACCAGCGCCTCACCCCCAGAGCGCCGGCTCTGGGGGGTGCACCACGGAGCCGTCATAGGTGAGGCCGGGGGTGCGGTCTTCAGCCAACAGGAGCGGGCCGTCGAGGTCGACGAAATCGGCGCCTTGGGCCGCGAAGATGGCAGGTGCCATGCCTAGCGACGTCCCCACCATGCAGCCGATCATCACCTTGAAGCCCAGCGTGCGGGCCGCTTCGTGCATCACAAGGGCTTCGGTGAGGCCGCCCGCCTTGTCGAGCTTGATGTTGATGGCATCATAGCGGCCCTTGAGGGCGGCAAGGTCCTTCGCATCGTGAACGCTTTCGTCTGCGCAGATGGGGACGGGGTGGGCCACCTCGGCCAGCATCTGGTCGGCATCGGCGGGCATCGGCTGCTCGATGAGAGACACACCGGCGGCCGCACACGCCTCCATATTGGCCACAAGCTGGTCAGGCCCCCAGCCCTCGTTGGCGTCGATGATGATGGTTGCCTTGGGCGCAGCCCCGCGCACGGCCGCAATGCGCTCCCTGTCCCCCTCCTTCAGCCCGAGCTTGACCTTCAGGAGCGGGCGGTGGGCAGCGTTTGCGGCAGCCTCTGCCATCTCGGCAGGTTCGCCGATAGACAGGGTAAAGGCCGTGGTGACCGGCTTGGCGTCAATCCCCAGCAGTTCGGCAGCACGCACGCCTTTCGATTTGCAGGCCAGATCAATCAGCGCCCCGTCAATGGCATTGCGTGCGGCCCCGTGCTTCATGGCGCTGCGCAAACCGTCAGGGTCGAGCCCGCCGGCCACAGCGTCGGCCATCGCCTCAATGTCGGCCATCACCCCTTCAACGCTCTCGCCATAACGCGGATAGGGCACGCCCTCGCCCCGCCCGGTCACGGTGCCGTCGGTGATGGTGGCGCACACCACGCGGGCAACGGTGCGCGTTTCCCTGGAAATCCTAAAACTCCCGGCAATGGGAAATTCCTGCGCCTCCACCGTCAGCTGCCTCATGAGGGAAACGTCGCGGCAAGGCGATCCACGATGGGCTCCACCCCGAAGCGCACAGGATCGCTGGCGGGAAGGCCATGGGTCCGGGCCGTCTCTTCAAGGACGGCGCGGGCGGCTGCCTCATCGAGGGCTGCCGTGTTGACGGCAATCCCCACAGGTTGGATCGCGGGGTTGGTGAGGCGGCCAAGGGCCACCGTCATATCGATGACGGCGGTGATGGACGGAATGGGGGCAGCCACACCGCGCATGTGGGTGCGGGTCGGCTCATGGCACACCACGAAGGCATCGGGCTGCGACCCGTGCAAGAGCCCAAGGGAGACCCCCGCAAAGGAGGGGTGAAACAAAGACCCCTGCCCTTCCACCACCTGCCAGGCGTTGGCCTCGGTTTCAGGGGTCAGCCATTCGGCAGCGCCTGAGATGAAGTCGGCGATCACCGCGTCGATGGCAGCGCCCCGGCCCGAGATGAAGACGCCTGTCTGCCCGGTGGCGCAGAAGGTGGCGTTGAGGCCCCGCGCCGTCATCCCTGTCTCAAGGGCAAGGGCTGTGTACTTTTTGCCAACGGAACAGTCGGTTCCCACCGTCAGAACCCTGCGGCCCGAGCGCTTGGTGCCTTTGCCGGTGGCAAACGTCTGGCTCGTCTGGCGCACATCGAAGATGGAGCGGCCGCACCGCTCGGCAGCCTCGGCCACCTCGGGGATTGAGGCGAGGCGCCTGTGCAGCCCCGCCGCCACATCCATCCCCGCCTCGATGGCCTCCACGATGGACTGGATCCAGTGGTCCGGCAGTGACCCGCCGGCGTTCACCACGCCGATGATCATGGTTTTCGCGCCGGCCGCCACGGCCTCCTTCGCTGCCATGTCGGGCAGCTTTGTGTCGGCCTGGCAGCCAGGCAAGCGCCATTGACCCACACACCAATCCCGCCGCCAGTCGACGATGCCGAGGGCGGTCTTGGCAGCCAGCGAATCGGGCACATCGCCAAGGAACAACAGGTAAGGCCGTTTCAACTCCATAAGGATCGGTCCGATAGTTGAGGATTTTATGCAGCACTTGCCCGCCCGCGACATTCCAGCCCCATTAAGATTGCGGGCTGGCCGGTGACGGGAGACGCCGAAATCGTTACCACACTCTGGTGCACAGTGAAGTGTGAGGCGATGGACGCGCCTGTCCCGAGTACAAAGCCACGGACACGGCTGGACCGTGAAGGCAATGACCTCAAGGTCTCCTTCAGCGGCGACTGGACCATTGCCAACAGCCGCGCCGCAGAGGCGGCTATGGCGAGCGTGCCGCCCCAGGGGGCCGACCACTTCATCTACTGCCTGAAGGATGTGACGGACATCGATACCGCAGGCGCTTGGGTCATCCACCGCCAGCGCGCCCGATCCGAGTTTGCCGGCCGCACGGTCACGCTCAGCGACACAAGCGACCGCCTGCGCTACCTCCTCGACGAGATCGAGCGCAACGTTCCCCCGCCCTACGACAGGCCGCGCCGCCCGTTCATGCTGGTGCGCGGGCTCACCGACATCGGCAAGACCATGGTGATGGTGGGCAAGGACGCTGTGGGCTTGATGGCGATCCTCGGTGTGTTCGGCTCGCGCCTTGTGACCGCCTTCACCCACTACAACAAGATCCGCGGCATCTCGATCCTGTCGAACTACGAGCGCACCAGCCAGGGTGCGGTGCCCATCGTGATGCTGATGAGCTTTCTCATCGGCCTCATCATTGCCCAGCAGGCGGGCTTTTACCTGCAAACCTTCGGCGCAACGCTGTTTGTCGTGGACCTTTCGGGCGTCCTCATCTTGCGCGAAATCGGGGTCCTCTTGGCCGCAATTCTTGTGGCGGGGCGATCGGGCTCGGCCTTTACGGCCGAAATTGGCTCCATGCGCATGCGCGAGGAGGTGGACGCCCTCAACGTCCTCGGCCTTGATCCTGTGGAAGTGCTTGTGGTGCCGCGCCTGATGGCGCTGATGCTCGCCCTTCCCATCCTCGCCTTCCTGTCAGACCTTGCCGCCCTTGCCGGCGCGATGCTGATTTCCTGGCTTTATCTCGGTATCGGACCCGACCTTTTCCTGCAGCGCCTGCAGGAGGCTGTCACCACGCGCGAGTTTTATGTGGGGCTCGCCAAGGCGCCCTTCATGGCGCTCATCATCGGCCTCATTGCCTGTAATGAGGGGCTGAAGGTGGGCGGCAGCGCTGAATCCCTCGGTCGCCACACGACGAGCGCCGTGGTGAAGTCCATCTTCATGGTCATCGTTGTGGACGGGATGTTTGCCATCTTCTTTGCGGCGGTGGGCATATGAGTGCACTCCTTGGCACCGAAGCGCCGCCGCCCATCGGCGCGAACGACAGTGCCGACAATGTCATTGAAGTGCGCGGGGTGACCGTGCGTTTCGGCCCCTTCGCTGTCTTCCAAGACCTTGATCTTGACGTGCGGCGCGGCGAGATCCTCGGCTTCGTCGGCGCGTCCGGCACAGGCAAATCGGTGCTGATGCGCACCATCTTGGACCTTGTGCCTAAGGCTGCCGGCACCATTCGCCTGTTCGGCTATGACACGGACGCCATCTCCGCCTCCCAACGCCAGGCCATCGAGCGGCGATGTGGCGTGTTGTTTCAGATGGGGGCGCTGTTTTCCTCCCTCAGCGTGCTTGAGAACATCCAGGTGCCCATGCGCGAGCACCATTCCCTCTCACGCAAGCTGATGGACGAACTGGCGCTGATGAAGCTCAACATGGTGGGCCTGCCGCGAAATGCCGCAGACAAGCTGCCCGCCGAGCTTTCGGGCGGGATGATCAAGCGCGCAGGCTTGGCGCGGGCGCTGGCACTGGACCCTGAACTCTTGTTCGTGGACGAGCCCACCTCAGGCCTCGACCCCATTGGCGCGGCACAGTTCGACGACCTCATTGCCGCCTTGCGCGATACGCTGGGCTTTACGGTTTACATGGTCACCCACGACCTCGACAGCCTCTACTCCGTGTGTGACCGGGTGGCGGTCCTGGCCGACAAAAGGGTGATTGCGACGGGCCCCGTCAGCGAACTTTTGCAGAACGACCATCCGTGGATCCAAGAATACTTCAAAGGAATCAGGGGCAGTCGATTTGCCCCAGAGTGAGGCGTTGATGTGACGGTCATAAACCAACCATTGGCGTTAAGAGCGTAGTCTAAGCAGATTGAAGCGGGAGCACACCGAGCGAACGTATGGAAACCCGGGCGAACTATGTGGCGATCGGCACGTTCGTCGTGCTGGTGCTCTTCGGAGCGCTGGCGGCGCTCTATTGGCTGTATCGCTCGGCCGAGCCTGGGGCCACGGCAACGCTTCGCATCGTGTTCACCGAGCCTGTGACGGGACTGTCCACCGGTGGTTCGGTGCTGTTCAACGGCATCCGCGTCGGCGAGGTGGCGGCGCTGAACTTTCCCGAAGGGGGCGGCGACAGCGTCATCGCCATCACCCGGGTGAACCCCACCGCCCCCATCAAGCCTGACACCAGCGCCACCCTCGGCTTCCAGGGTTTGACCGGTGTTGCCTACATCTCTTTGACGGGGGGCACGGCAGACCAACCGTCCATCTTCGCCAAAGAAGAGGACGATCCCACCGACGTTCCCACCATCACCGCCAAAACGTCGGCCTTCACCAGCGTTCTGGACAGCGCCCAAGGGGTGCTTGCCAAGATCAACACCACCCTTGACGAGGTGAACGGCATCATCGCCGAAAACCGGGACGATGTGGACGCTGTGGTCAGCAATGTGCGCACCGTCTCCCAGGCGCTTGCCGATTCCGCGCCGCAGATCTCAAGCATGATCTCCGACATTTCCACCGCCGCGCGTTCCCTTGGGGCCGCGGGGCCACAGGTGCAAAGCGTCGTGTCGCGGGTGGACGATTTCCTCGCCGCCATCGCGCCGGAGCGTGTGGCCGCCATTGTGGCCAATGTGGACACCTTCACAGCCACCCTCCCCGATATTGCAAGCGAAGCTCGCACGGTGGTGAACAACGCCAACGGCCTCATCACCCGGCTTGACGACGCGGCGGGCACATTGGGCGAGGCGCTGCGGGCGGCCCAGTCGGTGGTGGAGGCGGTGGATGCCCACGCCATCAACGGCATTTTGGAGGCGATCCGCACCACCGCGCAGACCATTGCGGCACGCTCTGACGCCCTTGGCACGTTCATCGAAAACGCGTCGGTGATCAGCACGGATGTGCGCGCCATTTCAGGGCCCATCGCCACCCGCGCCAGCACCGTGACCCAGGCCATCGACGATGCCGGCGCCCTCATCTCCGAAGCGCGCAGCGCCGTTGCGACCGTCGGGCCTGCGGTGGAGAACTTCTCCGCCGCGCTTGCCGCCGTGTCGCCCGATCAGATCAGCACCATCATCGCCAATGCCGACCGCTTCTCTGCCGCCCTTGCTGCAGAGACCGACGATGTGGGCAAGTTCGTGGACGCCGCCACGGCCGCGGCACAGGGCCTTGAAACCATCACCACGCTGATTGCCGGCAGGGACGCGGTCATCGCCCGCTCGCTGGATGACGCGTCCGTCATCTTGGACAATTTGCGCACAGCCTCGGTGGGCGTGCCTGACCTTGTCACCTCCGTTCAGGGGCGTGTGGACCAGCTGGGCAACGTGTTCGGCGCCATCGATCCTGAGGCTGTCGGCGCCATCGTG
>JBCDCF010000234.1:0-6029 GCA_039182345.1 Pseudomonadota bacterium | reverse complement strand
TGGTGGCATTCGGTCCGAAGGCGAGGGATTGGCCGGCAAACACCACGTCGCCTGCAACGGGACCGTCCACCACAAGATTGGCTGCAGCCACCAGTGCATTGCCTTGCAGGGCCCCCTCCAAGGTGACGGTTCGTCCCACAGCCCTCACGTTGCCGCCCACCACGGCATGGTCTTTGAGGGTGACATTGACGCCTGCGGCGCTGACATCGCCATCCACCTTGGCGTCCAGCGAGACGAATGCGCCTGCGGCAAGCACATCGCCGAGGACGGGGGCATTCACCTCCACATCGAAGCCGACGATGTGGGCATCGCGGCCGATTTGCGCCTCTGTCTCCACCTCGCCGGCGGCAAGGTAGGCGCTGCGCTCCGCGCCCCGTTCAAGGCTTGCGGCCTCGCCCACAGCATAGACATCGCCGCCGTGGCGGAACGCGCCAGTCTCCTCAGCTTGCGAGCCGAATGACAGGGCGAGGAGGGAGACCAAAGTGAGGCTGAACAGTCCCATGCCATGACGCGTCATCGTGCGTCCTCCTTATCGACGTTGGTGTGATCGACCTGTGGTCATGCCATTCACGCCGCGCGCGCTTGATGTTTCTCAAAACGCAGAAGCAAGGGGACCGGGCACGGTTTTGATGATCGTCAAACATCACGGCCGGATCGCCGCCATAGTCCTCGCGCACACTGCTTGGACGCGCGGCGACTGTGGTCGCGATGGGCTTGGCGGCGGTGTGCATTGTGGCGTGCGCGATGTCCGAAAGGGCGCAGATGCTGCCAAATGGGGGCCGGGCAGATGACGAAGTACATGGAAAAACCCTGGGCGCTTGCGGCAGATATCGGTGGCACAAAGGCCCGTTTTGGCGTGTGCGACCTTGAGGGCAGGCAGGTGCGCGCGCTGCCGCCCCTTCAGACCCGCGCCTTTCGCTCCATCGGCGATGCGATCGGTGCGGCCCTTCAAGGCGTTGAGGGGCGTCCCGAGCGGGTCAGCCTTGCGCTGGCAGCGCCTGTGACAGGGAACACCATCGAACTGACCAACGCCGACTGGTCCTTCACCGAGGCGGACGTAGAGAAGGCGACAGGGGCAAGCCGCGTCCAGCTCTTGAACGACTTCGTTGCCCTTGCCCATGTGTTGCCGCTCTTGAAGGCGGACGACATTGTCACCTTGTGCCCTGGCGAGAGCGATCCTGACGCGCCGAGCGTCATTTTGGGGCCGGGGACGGGGCTTGGCGCGTCCAGCACCATCAACACCAAGGCCGGGTGGCAGGCGCTAGCCAGCGAAGGTGGCCACATGACGTTCGGCGCCACGAGCGAGGACGAGTGGCAGTTGCATCAGCATCTGTTCCAGCGCCACGGCCATGTCTCCATGGAGCGTGTGGTCTCTGGCGCGGGCATCGAGGCGATTTTCACAGCGTTCGGCGGTGCGCCCGGGACAACGGCGGCCGACATTGTCCAGTCCGCGCAGGAGGGTGAGGCGCTGGCTGACCGCACCATCAGCGTCTTTGCTCGGGTCCTCGCCCGCTTTGCGGCGGATATGGCGTTGATGCTGGGTGCCCGCGGCGGCGTCTACCTTGGCGGCGGGATTTGCCCGCGGATCATGACCCACTTGGACACTGACGCTTTTCGCGAGGCGTTTCGGCAAAAAGGCCGGATGTCGGACTACCTGTCTGGCGTCCCTGTCCACGTCATCATGGCCCGCGATGCGGGTTTGCGCGGGGCGGCCGCAGCCCTTGCCGACTTAATGACGGACGCTGATCGCGCAGGTTTTGCCCACAGTTAGCCCATGGCGCGAAATCTGCCGTCTGCCAGCGTGACAGACGGCAAAGACACTGCCAGCCTGTCAGGCCGACACGGTTTTGGCACTGGTAGAGGACAATGAAGCGCCTTTTCGGCTTTGGTGACGGACAAGGGTTCCCGTTTCGGCGCGGGCGGAACCGCTTCGACCATTCCCACGACCCTGAAGCGGTGCGCAAACGTTTGGCCGAACCGACGCGCCGCTCCTACACCGGCGATTGGATCTATGGCGGTTTCGACGGCACGGTGACGACGTTTGCCGTGGTTGCCGGCGTTGCCGGTGCCGCGCTCTCCCCGAAGATCACCCTCATTTTGGGCGTGGCGAACCTTGTGGCGGACGGGTTTTCCATGGCAGCGGGCGCCTACCTGTCCACCAAGGCCGACAGTGAGCGCTACGCGGCGCTGCGCCAGACCGAGGTCCGCCATGTGGAAACCGATCCTGAAGGGGAAACCGTTGAGGTGCGCGAGATCCTGAGGCGCACAGGGGTGCCTGAAGATGTGCTTGAGGCGGCGACCAGCGCCATCACCGCCAACAAGCGCCGCTGGATCGACTTCATGATGGCCGGCGAGTATGGCCTCACCGACGGGGGCCGCCACCCATGGCTTGCGGGCGCGGCCACGTTCACGGCGTTTTCGCTGTTCGGCTTGGTGCCGCTCATTCCCTTTATTGCCGGTGTGGCCAACGCCTTCCTCATCGCAAGCGCCATGACGGGGCTGGCGTTCATGCTGATTGGCGCCATGAAGGCCCGCTATGCCAACCGGCCGGTGCTGCCCGCAATCCTTGAGAGCCTTGCTGTCGGGACAGCCGCTGCGACGCTTGCCTACGCGGCTGGCCACGTGTTGAGCAGCCTTGCGTCGTAGATCGCGGCTGTCTGGGTGAGGGGCACGGGGCGTGGGGGATGGGCGAGCCCCGGTCCTACAGGAGGGCGGGCGCTGCCAGTGTCCACCGCGGCATCAGCTCATGGAGCTGGAGGGGGGCGTCGAGGGTCTGAAGGAGTTCGCGAGATAGGTGCGCGGCGGCGATAATGGTGCCGGTGACGATCATCACCACGCCGCAGCCACTTTCGAGCGCGCGGTCGACGGCGGCGCGGCGCTTGGCGTCCATCCAGCGATGATAGAAACAGCACGCCACAAGCGCTTTTTGAGAGGCGGCTTGCGGGTGTGTGACCACACCGCAGCGCTCTTTCGCATTCGGTTCCAGGAGCACCGTGGTGTGTTTGACGCGCGCTCCCATGGCGGCAAGGGGGCAGCGCGTGCGGTCCGCAAACACGACGGTGTCGGTCTGTTCGCTGCCGCACGCATCAATGACCGCCTCCACCCTCAGGATGGACGTTGGTTCCTCAACCGGCACGACCACCACGGCAACGCGCGTGCCGGCCCCGCTCATGCCACCATGCGGCCTCTGGCGGCCCCCTCGTCGATGCCGCTTGCCAGATCGCTGAGGCGAGAGTGGTTGAGGATCACCACCGTGTCGCTGCGCGGCAGTGCGATGATGTTGAGCGCCTTCAGCCGCGACATGCAGCGGCTCACAGTCTCAAGGGTGAGGCCGAGATAGTCGCCCATTTCGCTGCGGCTGAGGGGGAGTGTGACCGATGCGTTGCCGTTCCCATCGCGGCCGGCAAGGTCCAGGAGGAGCGCGGCCACACGGCCAAGGGCTGAGCGCGATCCGACGATGGTGAGCTGCTCGCGCGTGCGCAACAGTTCCGATCCGCAGGCCTTCAAGAGCCGCCGGGCAAGCTTCGGATCGGCATCGATCATCCGGTCCACCTGCGCCCGCGACATTCTGTTGACGCGTGTGGTGCGTGCCGCCAGCGCTCCGCAATGGTGCTGCGCGCCGCCCGAGATCCCCAAAAGGTCGCCGCGAAAGCGCACCCCGAGGAGTTGCCTGACTCCGTCGAGCGCAGTGCTATATAAGACGACGACGCCGTCTTTGATTTCGTAAAGGCAGGTGGCGTCGTCGCCTTCGTGAAAGAGGTGCTCACCCGCCGAAAAGGTGAGCGGCTGCGCCCCCGATGGCGGCCAGTTTGACGGAGATTGGATCGCAAAGCGCTCGATCTGCAGGACCATGCTGGACACTCCCTGCCGCGCGGCTGTTGGAACGGGCGCGGCGACTGGGTGTAGCCAAACGTGGCCATGTCCCAACGCAATCGTCGCTTTGTCTCAATTTGTATCGCGCGTTGGGCAAAGTTTGGAGGCATGCGCCTTCAAGGGGAATCCGATGGAGGACAAAAGGGTCGCGGTCGTGGATGACGACCCGAAGATCCGCACACTGATCAGGCGATGTTTGACGCCTGAAGGCATCACCGTGGACGAGGCGGCCGATCAGGCGCAATTGGCCGATCTATTGGCCCGCCGCGCGTACGACCTCATCACGCTGGACCTCAATCTGCCTGATGCGGACGGCTTTACCATTGCCCGTCGCATTCGCGAGACCTCCCAGACGCCCATTATCATGGTGACGGGGAAGGGCGATGTGATCGACAAGGTGGTGGGCCTTGAGATCGGCGCGGACGACTACATCGAAAAACCCTTCCACGTGCGCGAACTCCTGGCCAGGGTGAAGGCGGTGCTGCGCCGGTTCGATGTGGCAACGCGCCTTGAGGCCGGCGGTGAGGAGGCGTGGCAGGCAGGGCCCCTTCAGGTGTTTCCCCTGCGCCGTGCGGTGGTCGGCGAGGATGGCCTGGAGATTGCCCTGACGACGGCTGAGTACAACGTTCTCCTGGCGCTGGTGGAGGCTGGCGGACGGGCCTTGACCCGCGACAGCCTAATTGACGCCGCCCACGGCCGGCACGTTGCCACCTTCGACAGGACCGTCGACAACACCATCGCGCGGATGCGCAAGCGCCTTCCCCAAGGGATCATCAAAACAGTGCGGTCCGTGGGCTACCAGCTTGGCGTCCCTGCGGTGCGGCGCGCGCTGGAGTGGCCGCATCGGCCGGCAAGTCCGCACCCAATTGACGATCGTCAACGAGAGGCCGCGCCACCCTCCGCATCCTCACCGCAAGGTCGGAGGGTGTGTGATGGTGACACTTGAGATTGGCGAGCGCTTTAAAGACAGGCTCAAGCCGACCATCGTGTGGTGCGTGGTGGGCATCCTTGACGCCGAAGAGGGCCGGTTTGCCCTGCTTTTGTCCACCGACGCCACCTCATTTTGCGAGGTGAGTACGTCCGCCCTGCTGGAGGGTGAGCGCTTCACGCGTGTGCGCACAGATGGCTGACCGGACGCCGACCGCAAAAACGGTGCGTGGACCAGGGCGGCTCAGCCGAACAGCTGCTTGAAGGCGCGCTCCAGGTCGGCCTGGCGGTAGGGTTTGCGCAGGAGGGGGCGGCCCGAGCGCTCAAACTGGGCGGTGTTCATGCGCTCTTCGGCATAGCCTGATGTGAGGAGCACCGGCAGACCGCGCCGCTTCTCCTGCAAGGCGTTGGCAAGGGCGTAGCCGTCCATACCCCCTGGCATCACAACATCGGTGAAGACCGCGTCGATCGTCTGATGGTCGTCCACCTTGGCAAGGGCATCGGCCGCGTCCACCGCCGTCACCACCTGTGCCCCGAGCGCGCTGATGCGGTTGACGGTGGTGCGGCGGACCATCGGGTCATCCTCCACCACAAGGATCACCTTGCCGGCAAGGACTGCGGACGGATCGGCATCCCTGGCGGCGGTGTCGGCAATCGCCATCGTGTCGTTGGACAAGGGGAGGTAGAGGTTGAACATCGACCCCTTGCCCACCTCCGAGTAGACGGTCAGCGCGCCGCCGATCTGCCGGCAGTAGCCATAAAGGGAGCTGAGGCCAAGGCCCGTTCCCTTGCCCTTCTCCTTGGTGGTGAAGAACGGCTCAAATGCTTTGGCCCTGACGTCAGGCGCCATGCCGAGCCCCGTATCAGCCACGGTGAGGCGCACGAAAGCCCCTGCCGGCAATTCAACCTCCTCGTCCCCGTCGAGCTTCGCCAATGAGGTCTCGATGAAGAGCCGGCCGCCGCCCGGCATGGCATCACGCGCATTGGCGGCAAGATTGACGAGACCGCTTTCCAACTGGCTCCTGTCGGCGGTCACCGGTGGCAGCTTTGGCGCCAGATCCAGCGTGAGTTCGATGTCAACGCCAAGGGTGCGTTTGAGGAGGGCCACGGCGTCAAGCCCGTTGCCATCAACGACATGGTGCTCGACACCGTGGCCCTCCTCAAACGCACCCTTGGCGTTGACATCGAACTCACGCTGGATCTGGCGCCAAAGCTGCCACCGGTGACCG
>JBCDCF010000233.1:0-6037 GCA_039182345.1 Pseudomonadota bacterium | reverse complement strand
CTATTTTTTTTTTTTTTTTGCGACTGGAGGCGGACAAAAATTTTGTGTCCTGATTTTAAGACCTATTATGTCCATAAATTGTTCGGCGTGCGAGGCGCTTCAGTTGGGTGGTGTCGTCTTCCGCCACATCCCCGCCGATGAGATGCCCAAAGGCCGTGAGGTGGCAGGCCACCTCCACCCTGCCGCGTACGTCTCCATAAAAGGGCGCACCATTCGCAGACGCTGCTTCATCGGCACCGACCAGCGCATGATCATGCCTGCCTTCGGGTGCCTCACTGGCGGATTGTCCATCACCGACAGCGCTTTCGCAGGGCTCTGGCCGTCCGCCCCGCGCCTTCACCTGATTGGCGCCAACAGGGTTTATTCACTCTAGCCGCAAAGGGTCGCGACAATGGATATGATGCCTGTCATGGAGCCCTCGCCCCCCTTGCGGCATGTCCTGTCATCCACACAGTTCGACAGGCAGTTCCTGGACTATCTTTACCAGCTGACCACCACCATCAGGCGGTTCGACAAGACGCCTGAGGGCCTTGCGTACCTGCGCTCGCTGCTGCCCCACAAACGGGCGATGCTCTACTTCACGCAGCCGTCCACGCGCACGTTCCTGTCCTTCCAGTCCGCCTGCCACATTCTCGGGATGATGGCGTCCGAAATCCGCGATGCCGCCACATCGTCGGAGCGCAAGGGCGAGAGCGTTGACGATTCCTTGCGCACCTTCTCAAGCTATGTGGACCTCATCATCATGCGCGCGCCCATCCCAGGGCTGTGCGAGCGCATTGCGCGGCTTCTTGATGCAACGCCGCGGCCTGTCCCCATCGTCAACGCAGGGTCGGGGCCTGATGAACATCCGACCCAAGCCCTCCTCGACATCTATACCTTGACGCGGAGCCTGCGCCATCGGGGCGGGATCGACGGCAAGACCATCTGCATGGTGGGTGACTTGAAGCGCGGGCGCACCGTGCGCTCCCTGTCGCGGCTCTTGGCGAACTATCAGGGCGTCAAAATCCTGTTTTCCTCGCCAGAGCACTACGCCATTGCCGACGATCTGCGCAGGGACCTCACCCTCGGCGGCGTGGCGTTTGAGGAAACGCGGGAGTTTTTGCCTGCCGTGTCCGCGGCCGATGCCGTCTATATGACGCGCATCCAGGACGAGTATGACACAGGGCCCTCAGGCGGGGCGGACGACTATCGGCGCTATCACCTGAAGGCCAGCCACCTCGACGCGCTGCGCGAAGACTGCGTCATCATGCACCCCCTCCCCCGGCGCGATGAGTTGGACCCCGCCATCGACACAGACCCCCGCGCCAAGTACTGGCGGCAGGAGCGCAACGGCATGTGGACGCGCGTTGCCATCCTCACCATCCTGTTCGGGGTGGACGACAGGGTGCAGCTCCCAGCGCTTTGACGGGAGTCAGGCCGACTGGGCCTGCGCCGCTGCAGCCTTGGCCGCCCGTCGGGCGCGCATGCGGCCGAAGACGGTAAAGCGGTCGATAAAGAGCTTGCCCGCCAGGTGATCCATCTCATGCTGTAGGCAGACGGCGTGCATGCCGTCCACACTGCGCTGGAACGGCTTACCGGTGGCATCCTGGGCGGAGACGGACACCCGCGTCGCGCGCACCACACTCCCCTTCACACCGGGCACCGACAGGCAGCTTTCCTCAACGAACCCCCAGGCCGACTTCGCACTGATGGAGGGGTTGATGTAGACCTGCGGTCCCTCGTCCTCCCCCGGCGGATCCACAATGAGGACCTGGCGCTGATCGTCAATCTGCGTGGCAGAGAGGCCGATGGCATCGTGTACCGACAGTGTTTCGATCAGGTCGTCCACCAGCTGGGACAGGTCGTCATCGAAGTCGACAACGGGCTCGGCAGGATGGCGCAACCGCGGATCGGGATAGATCAGGATCTCACGTTGCGCCATGGTTCGTCCGCACCTCCAGCTTGGCCGAGGCGGGTGCCTCCTCCCCAGGCTCAGCGCCACCTGTTTCGCTCACAGGCGAAAGTTTCTTACGCAAAAGCGGCACGATTGCGATGATGGTCACGAGGAGAAGGACAATCTCGATCACATAGACGGTGAGGTAGCCTGTGGGGTTGGATGCGGCACCGTCTGCGGCCGTTTCCACCGGGGTGAACGTGTCCACGAAATCGCGGATGAAGGCGCCAAGGGCCATCGCGGTGCCTGCGGCGGTTGCCTGGACGGCGCCCCATGCGCCGAGCGCCAGACCCGCCTGGTCCTTAGGCGCCTGGTTCATGGTGGCCGTCAACGTTGCATGGCCGAAGAGGGCCGCGCCAAAACCGATCATGAGGTTTGCCACCACAAAGGCCGCATCCCACTGGAAGGGCGCCGACAAGATGACAAGACCGAGCGCTGGAATGCCGACGATCGCAGCAAGAAGTGCCATGCGGAACGGATTGCTGTCCGTCCCAAGCGCATAGGACCCGAAGATCAACCCCAGGAGGCTTCCGAACGCAAGGACCGCGGTCAGCGTCGTCGTGCCGGCGACCGTCCACTGCAGGACCTCGCCGCCATAGGGCTCAAGCAAGACCTCCGACATGGCAAAGGCCATGGTCCCGAGGCCGACAATGGCAAGCCGCCGCACCGCGTCCGACCCTTGGCAGAAGTGGGCCCACGCCTCCCCGAACGACGGGTCGACGGCATCGGACCTGGGGCGCCGCCTGTGGTCCCTCGCCTCCTGCTTCCACAAGGCAATGCAGTTGAGCACCACGCAGGCGAGCGCTGCCCCTTGCACCAGTTGGATCAGCTTGGGGGCCGAAAAGTCGGCCAAGGCAAAGCCGAAGAAAAGGGCGCTTGCAATCATCCCTAGGAGAAGAGTGACGTACATCAGCCCCACCACCCTTGCCTGAAGCCGTGGCGGCGTCAGGTCGGTGGCAAGGGCAAGGCCCGCGGTCTGAACGATGTGTGCGCCCGCACCGGCAAGCAGGAACGCCGCCGCCGCAGCGCCGTAGCCGAGCCACACGGGCGCATTGTCCGCCTCCCCCCGCCCTGCAAGGACAAGGACCGCGAAGGGCATGATGGCAAAGCCTGCGAACTGAAGCAGCGTCCCGCGCCAGATGAAGGGGACGCGCCGCCAACCAAGCTCGCTCCTATGGGTGTCGGAGCGGTGGCCGATGAGGGCGCGGAACGGGGCAAACAACAGCGGCAACGCCACCATCACACCGACCACGGTCGCCGGCACGTCAAGCTCGACAATCATCACGCGGTTGAGCGTGCCCACGAGGAGCACCAGCGTGATGCCCACCGAGACCTGGAACAGGGACAGGCGCAACAACCGGCCCGCCGACAGGTCGGCGGAGGTGATGTCGGCAAATGGCAGGTAACGGGGCCCGAGCGAGGCGTAAAACCGCGTCAGCCGGCCTTTAATGCCTCTCATGGGCATGCCTCGTCACGTCAAAGAGGGCGGCCGCGGAACGGCCGTCCCGCTCAGGGGCGGTCGTTGTCGGTGTCGCTCAGCACTTTGAGGCCGAACATGCGCGACAGCGGCGCGCCGGTCCTTGAGAGCATGGGGAACCCGAAGCTCGTGTTCTTCTTCGCCGATGGTTTGGACAGCGTTCCCATCCCGAACATGGACGAGAACGGCGCTGCCTTCCTGCTGAGGAGCGGAAAGCCGAAGCTGCGCTTCCACTCGCCCTTCGATTTTGGCTTGGACAAGGTCCGCCAAGAAATGATCGACGACAGCGGCGCAGGATTGTTACTGAGAAGACCAAATCCCAGCGACGATGACAGGCTCCAGTTGGAGCTGGTCAACGAGTTGGTGGCTTTGGACGACGACAGTGTCGGGATGCCAAGGGCATCGGAGAACGGCGAAGGATCGCTGATGTGGTAGCGAAGGAGACGGTCGGTGTCGACGCACTCGCCCGTGTCCATGATGTCGACCGCCGTTTCCGACAGGCCGAACGGTGCTTCCACCGCAACCACCGCACGCCCGTCCTTCAGGCTCTGGATGGAGATCTTCTCGAACCGCTGAGGCAGCTTGCCCTCGCGGATGGCCTCACGAACGGCTTTCTCTTCCGTGCCGCCGACATTGCTCGGCAACAACACCGCACGGTCCGTAAAGCCACTGGCCGCAAGCCGCGCATCGGCGTCCAAAGCGGCCTGCTCCGTGGGATAAAAGCGCACGTTTGGCGTCATGATCCGTCTCCGCCCGTCCCATCACCAGTTGGTATTATTGTGCGTCACCCACGCGTCGGCAATCAGCAAAGTCGCGCCGATTGCCGTTGGGCTGACGTCAGCGCTTAGCTGCCGACGCCGCGGATGAAGGCTGAGAACCATTCCGTGTGCCCAAGCACAACGAAATGCACGATCAGCGATACCGTCAGCACGCCACCAATAAACAGCGGGAGCCCAACCGTCGGGTTAACGACGCACCAAATCCGTCCTTGGTTCATGATCTAAGTCCTTTCAGAAGCTCCAGGGGGACAGGACGTACACGAGTACGTGCGCGACCAAAGAAATCACGAAGAACACCCGCGCACCGTCAATGATGTGCTTGTGGATCTCTTCTGACTCTCTAATCGTCAGTCCTGTCGGCCAGATCCGATCTGGATCGTCCAAGTCTGCAGTCTGCTTATCGTATGCCATTGAAGCCCTCCTCTGACAGCTCGCGTCCTTCCCGCGACCCACCGTCACACTGGACGCTAGTCAGCCGAGTCACATGTGTCAATACAAATTTACGCTTAGCGCTGTCCAGTTTAGTTGACACCAACGTGAAGGGGTTGCCGACGTCTTGGTCAAAACACGCCATTGCCCTAGCGTCAGCACCCTAGGACAAGATCCCGCAACACCCACCAAGTGGATGTCATTGTTGTAGAATTCACCGTTGCCTTGCCCGAAGTAGCGGTCCCAGTCACCGCTGCGGATCCGCGGTTGCAGTGAAGGTCAGCACGCTGCGTCCACATGTCAGATTGTCTTGACGGCGGCAAAATTTCTTTCCCCGCTGAAGCACCCTTTAGCCGGCCGACGGGCGGTCACCAGCGCCTCGGGCGCGCCGATGAGACAGGGTTATGCGTTGTGCCGGGACGGACTGAGGCGCACATGGTCCCTGTGGCATCGCACAGGCCACGCATCCCTTAAGCGACCTTTGGACTCTTGACCGTGGACCGCGCCGACATCATCGACACCATCGCAGGCGCCCTCATCGACGCGCCCGCGTTCCGTGCCCTTTTCCTGAGTGGCAGCCTCGCCCACGGACTTGCGGACGATTACAGCGACATCGACTTCGTGGCGGTGACAACGGACGGCGCCAACGATGAAGCCGCCGCGCTGTGGCGCTCTGCCGTGGAGCGCACAGGCACCATTGTCCTCTGGTGGGACCGCACGACACGGCCGATGCTCATCAACGCCATCACCAAGGATTGGACACGCACCGACGTCGTGATCCTGAAGCCTGAACAGATGCGCGGCCAAAACCAGGCAAACCTCAAGACCCTGTTCGACCATGATGGGTTGTTCGACACCGCCTCGACAAACACGCCGGACTCGCGGCCGACGGCTGCCCGCCTCAGGAATCAGTTCGAGGAATTCATCAGGGTGTTCGGCCTTTTGCATCTGGCGGTCGGGCGCAAGGAGTATTTGAACGGCGTCTTGGGCCTCTACCACCTGCGAAACCTTCTGGTCGGGCTGCTGGTGGAAGAGACGGGGGCGCCCTACCGCGGCGGTGCCCTCCACCTCAACCGTCTCATCACCGAGGAGCAAAAGGCGCTCCTCACAACCCTGCCGCCGCCAATTCCTGAACGCGAGGCGCTGATTGCTGCGAACCTTGCCTACGCGCGAGCCTATCTGCCGCGCGCGCGCAGGCTGGCCGCCCTATGGGGTGTTGCCTGGCCGGATGCCTTTGAAGCTGCAACATGGGCGCACCTCAAAGCGACCTTGGACATCGACCGGCCGGACGACCTCGTCTGACCAGACTCGCCCCGCCCAGCAGGTGTCATCAAAGACGGGGTTTCTTTTCCACTCAATTGATGGTGGAAGGGGCGGCTTAAGGGGTCGCGTCCCCTTTGCAAGGTTCGCAGCCGGTCG
>JBCDCF010000232.1:0-6040 GCA_039182345.1 Pseudomonadota bacterium | reverse complement strand
GAAGACCAAGCTTCAGGGCGAAAACGGCGTCTCTATGGTGGACACCTCCATCGACGCGGTGCGGGCAAAGCTCAACTGATGCTGCCCTGATGGCCGGGCGGTGGTTGCCCGGCCTACGGACCGAAAAACACCGCGCAGACGCCTTTCGGGCGCTGCGCGGTTTTTTTCGTTCAGGTCCGCGTGCGAGAGCGCCGGAAGCATAGGGCGACCGGACGTGGACCTGACGGCCCGGCCGCAGCCCAGGCACGGGCCGTGATCAGGAGGCGGCGTGTCCTGCGGTCAGTTCATCGTGGGAGACGAGGCGCTTCACCGATCCGTCCGACAGTTCCACTATTGTCTGGCAGATGGACAGTGTGGACAGTCTGTGGGCGACGATGACCAGCGTTCTGGTGCCCACGAGCCGTGTCAGCTCGTCCATGATCTGAGCTTCCGTGGCACTGTCGAGGGCGCTTGTGGCTTCGTCCAGGAAGACAATGTCGGGGTCGGAGTAAAGCGCCCGCGCGATGGCAAGGCGCTGACGCTGCCCGCCGGACATGCGCGCACCCCCTTCGCCGATGCGCGTGGCAAGTCCGTCCGGCAGAGACTTTGTATAGCCATCAAGGGCGGCAAGACGGGCTGCCGTCTCAATGCGCGTGCGATCCGGGTGGGTGTCTCCGAACGCAATGTTGGCGGCGATGGTGTCATCGGCCAGATAGATGGTCTGTGAGACGTAGCCCACCCGCGCACGCCACAGGGCAAGGGCTGACCCTTCAAGGGGCGTGTCGTCCACCATCATGGTCCCTTCGGTGGGTGGTAGCAGGCCGAGCATCACGTCAAGCAGGGTGGATTTGCCTGCGCCACTGGCCCCCATGATGCCGAGCGAGCCATTGCGGGCCACATCAAGGTTGATGCCCTTCAGCGCCGGCGCCCCAGCATCGGGGTAGGTAAAGCCCACATCGCGAAGGCGCAGCGTGGCGAAGCCATCCACCGCCTTGCGCAGGGATTGGGGTGCGCTCGCCGCCTTAGGCTCCTTCGCGACGGGGGTGTCCAGCTCGGCAAGGAGGGAGGTTGCGATGGGTTCGCCGATGCGCATCCCTTGCACGGTGGTGAGGGTCGTTTGGGCGGCAGGGAGCATCCTGTAGCCTGCTACCACAAAGACCGCCGCCTTGGGCACAAAGGCTGCCAACGCCGCATCGTTCACGATGGCAAGGATGGACGTTGCCGCGATGACACTGGCGAAGACGAGCCCTTCGATCAAAGGCCGCGGGAGAATGCGCAGGAGCTCTGCGTGGGCGACATTGTTGGCAAGGTTGAAGGCCGCATCGCGGTACTGGTGGGTGGCCTGATCCTCCAACCCGCGCAGTTTCAACTCCTTCACCCCCGCAAACAGCTCCTGGGAGCGGTTAAAGCGCAAACGGTTGAGCACCTTGATGCGCTCACCCGCCCGCTTCAGCCTGCGCGAGGTCAACAGGAAGGTGCCGAAGAAGAGGCTGCCCAGGAGGCCCGCGGCAAGGAGGGCCACCGCGGCATCCACCAGCAGCATCATGATCACGAGGGCGGCGACGATGACGAGCCGGGAGAACGCCTCGATCATCGGAAACAAAAAGCGGAAGGCCACTTGCTGGGTTTCAGCGAGGACCACGGCATGGATCTCGCCTGAGTGGCGTGTTGCGAAAAACGCGTAAGGCCGCCCCATGAAGTTGGCGAACGCATCGCGCGAGAGGGCCGCGTGGGCGGTGTGCATCCACTTCAGCCGCATGCGCTCAACGAGGATGAACGAGCCTTGTCCGGCGACAATTAACCCTGCCGCCACGAGGCCGAGGGCGGCCGTAAACTGCGCCGGTGAGGTGAACTGAAACCGCCTATAAAGGTCGGCGATCATACCGCTGCCCGAGGTGGCGCCTGAGGGGTCGAGCGCGACGGCAACGAACGGTCCAAGGGCCGCAATTCCTGCTGCCTGAAGACTGCCGACGGCAACGTAAAGGCCCAGCAGCAAGTAGAAGGTTCTGCGCCTTTGTGGTGTCAGTCGGCCAATCAGACGGCGGATGGTTGTGAGCATTGCGGGTCCGTTAGCGGTTGAAGGATGCGCGCAGCTTCGCGCGGGCAGCGCTCAGCTTTTCGGCGCCGATGGGGCCGAGGATGCGGGTCATCGCCCTGTAGGCGGGCGGACCTGGCGTCGGTGCAGTGGGCGACAGGAGGCGCGCTTCGTGAAAGAAGCGCCTGGCAACCTCAGGGCTGCCGCGCTGGAGGACCTCCCGCCCCTGGCGCCACAGCCTGTGGGCGAACGCGTCCCTCAACGGGGTGTCCAGCAGGCCTTTGGCGCTGGCCTCGGCCACATGGCGCAGCGTCGCATCGAGGACAGAGCGCCCAAGGTCTGCGCCGCGGCGATGGCTGATCCTGCGGGCACCTTCATGCTGCCGGTAGTGGTAGACGGGGGCTGGCTGGTAGAGAAACGACACGCCCGACAGGGCAAGGCGCACATGAAGGTCATGTTCCTGTCCGCGCATGACCCTCCGGTCAAATCCGCCGACGGCCACAACATCCTCCCGGCGGTGGAGGGGGCATGAGGTGAGGGGGGCGTGGCGCACAACGCCCGTGACATCAAGGGCGAGCGGCCGGTCGGCAAAAGGGTCGTGCCCTGCCAGAGGGGAGCCGTTGGAGGAGACCCAGACGGCATCGCCGAAGACGGCCACCTTTTGGTCCTGTGGGAGCGTGCGCGCCGCCTCAAGCTGTGCGGAAAGGGCGCCTTGCACCAGCCAGTCGTCGGCATCCAAAAACTTCACGTAGCGGCCGCGCGCGGCCGCAAGCCCTGCATTGCGGGCCGCACACGCCCCCTCGTTGTCCTGCAACACGAGTTTGAGGGCGCTGCCGTAGCGGGCGATGAGGTCGCGCGAGCCATCGGTGGAGCCGTCGTCCACAACGATGGTCTCGGCAAACGCTGCATCGGTGAGGGCGCTGTCGATCGCGGTTGCCAGGAAGTCGGCGTAGTTGTGGTTGACGATGATGATGGAGACGGCGGGCTCAGGCATGGGGCCTCCGTTCGGCCGGCGTGCCTGTGGGGGCGTTGCTGGGGGAGGGGGCAACGCGGGCGGTCTCCTCAAGGGCGGCTGCATAGCGGGCGGCGAGAGCGTCCCAGCCGAACGCCTCTTTGATCCACGCTTTGCCGTTGTTGCCCATGGCGGCAAGCTCGTCCCGCGGGCGCGCCATGGCGTCGGCCAAAGCGGCTTTGATGGCGTCCACCTCAGGGGCCACCCACCAACCTGCCCTGCGATCCACAAGGCTCTCCCAAGGGGTTCCTGTGGTGGTGAGGGCCGGTGTGCCGGCAGCCAAGGCTTCGGCGATGACGATCCCGAAATTCTCGTTGTGGGTGGGAAGGACGAAGAGGTCGGCCGATGCGAGGGCCTTTGCCTTGTCTTCCCCCGCCAGAGGGCCCGTGAAGGTGACCGCAATGCCAAGCGCATCGGCAAGGGCGGCAACCTCAGCCTTGTGGCCGTTCTCATCAGGACCCGCCACAACAAGGCGCCAGTCGCTCATGGCCTCGGGGAGCTGTGCCAGCGCTTTCAAAAGGAGCGGCAATCCCTTTTTGGGATGGATGCGGCTCATGAACAAAAGCGTGCGTTGGGCAGCGTCCTGGGCGGGTGGGGTGGCGTCGGCGACGGCAACGCCGTTGGGAATGACGTGCACCGGCTGGCGGAGGCCGAGGCTGCGGATCTCCTGCCGCTCCGCCTCGCTTGTGGTGTGGAACGCTGTGACCTTTGTCAGCACGCGTTTAAAGCCGAGAGAGAGGGCAAGGCGCTTGCGGCCCCCTTTGACCGCGAACGAGTAGGGCGAGAACATCCCATGCGGGCTGAGGAGCACGGGCACGCCGCGCAACTGCGCCGCAGCACACCCTGCCACAAGAGCCGGCAACCAGAACCCGTGGACGGCGACCACCGATGGCCGCAGGCGCACAAGGGTCCACGCCATCTGGAGCGGGGCGCGCAGACGGCCTGGCGCAAGGCGCACCACCTCCACCCCATTCAGCGGCGGCACGGGGCCATCTTCCGCCGAGACAATCCTTACGCGCTCGCCGCGCGCTGCCAGCGCCTCGGACAACTCCCTGACCACCGTGGCGACGCCTGAGTTGGGGTCGGCAAGGCGGTTGGCCACAAACACAATCATGCTCCCACCTTTCGCCGACCCCAAGGCGGCCGTCGATGAAGCGGGTGGCCTCCTCGTTTGGGGCGCTGCGCCACCGGTGTGTGCGCGGCGACAACGGCATTCAGGGCAAGGCGGCGATGGCCTGTGATCCCCACCAGAAGTAGGAGGATGGTGGAAGCTGAGATCACCGCGAGCAAGTAGGCCTCAAGGATGCTGCCCACCATCAGGCAGACGAGGATGGCGCCGAGCGCA
The DNA here is from genome assembly GCA_039182345.1 of Pseudomonadota bacterium. Taxonomy (GTDB): domain Bacteria; phylum Pseudomonadota; class Alphaproteobacteria; order Rhizobiales; family Amorphaceae; genus Acuticoccus. Next base: position 1,669 of record JBCDCF010000232.1, on the reverse strand, counting down.
TCACCTTGAAGTTTTGCCTTGCGCGTGGGCGGGCGCGCAAGGAAGAGGCGAGCGGCAATCGTCAGAACAAGTGCGCCGCCCACAAGGAGCGGGATCAGACCGACGAAGCCTGTGGTGGCGGCGATGGCAAGCCAGCTGTTCTCGCCGAAACCAAGCCGCTCGCCGGTGATTGGCGCACCAAGGAAGGGGTGCTCTGAGAACGCCCGCCACATGCCCGACCAAGCTGCAGCGCGGGTATTGTCAAGGGAGGTGAAGCGGTCGATCTGAAGGACATCTTCGTCAGCCCGCGTGAGGATGACGTAGATGGCTGACGCCGCCACACCGAGAACGACGAGGATCGCGCCGACGCCCGATCGGCGCAGAAGAAGCAGCGTCGCGGCCGCCGTCATCAACAAGCCTGTGCGCGAGCCCGTCCATGCCAGGAAGTAAGCGGCCACAAGAAGGATAACGCCTGCGGCAATCTTCCAAAGCAACGGCCGAGTGAGCACTACATAGATGAGGGCAGGGATCCCCACCCCCAGGAAGGCTGCGGCATGTTGGGGATTGCCCGTGGTGCCGTTGAAGCGCTGGCTGCCCACGGCGAGCGGCGCTGTGTTGAGGACGTATTGGGCAACGTTGATCGCCACGAAAAAGGCCACCGCGATGGCGATGGACACAAGGGCGGCGTCAAGATCAGCTTCGGTTTGGAACCAGCGGCGAACGATGATGGCAAACAGGAAGAAGACAAGGCCCGTGGTCACGAGCGACATCAACGCAAACGCTGCCGACCCGCCCGAGAAGATCTTGAGCGCGATGACGCAGCTTGCCACCAAAAACCCGATGGCAAAGGCGGGAAGGGCAAGGGGCGCCCGGTCGTAGCGCACAGGCAGGACAATACAAAGGGCAAGGAGCAGGATGGTCAGCGATCGGCCGTTCGCCACAAGGGTGTCGATGGGGCCTGTGAAGGGCGGTGGAAACGGGTGCCATTCGCTGACGAAGCGGTTGAGAGAGGCCGCAAAGATGAGCCCTGCCAAGGCCACCCAGCGGACCCAAAAGGTCTCCCGCGCCTGAATGAAGGCGAACGCGCCGGCGGCCACAACGAAGAGCCCGATGGGGCTCATCGCAAAGCCTATGAGACCGGTGAGTTGCTGCATGCCCCGTCCTCAGCGCGCCGACAGAAGGGCTGCGGCCACCTTGTCGGCCACGGCCTCCCAGGTGTGGCGGCGCGCCTGTGCCAGCCCGCGCGCCACAAGGTCTTCGCGCCACGGCGCATCCTCGGTGAGCCGCGTGAGGGCGGCAAACGCTGCGTCCGTATCGTCGGGGTCCACCACAATGGCGCCATCGCCAACCACTTCGGGCAGCGCTGTGGCGTTGGAGGCGATGACGGGGGTTTGGAGCGCCATCGCCTCCAGAGGCGGCATTCCAAACCCTTCATAGCGTGAGAGGAAGACCAGCGCCCTTGCCCGGCCCAAGGCCTCGGCGAGCGCAGTGTCGGACAAAAAGCCCACACGGCGAATGTTGCCCACGCGCTCGGCGGCCGCCACAAGGCGCTCGTCGTCCGGTCCGCCCACCGAGATCACCGTGGCCGGGTCGCCTGACGCCTTTAGCCGTTCGGCAAGGCGCACCAGCGTATCGCCGCCCTTCAGGTGCCTGAGCCCGCCAATGGCGATGATGTCGTTGGTCCTTTCCG